>NZ_BAAATJ010000008.1:0-153839 GCF_039533345.1 Streptomyces glaucosporus
CCCGGTTACATTCCGAACCCGGAAGCTAAGCTCTCCAGCGCCGATGGTACTGCACGGGGGACCGTGTGGGAGAGTAGGTCGCCGCCGAACAATTCGTTGCCGTGGTCCCCGGGATTTCGTCCCGGGGACCACGGCATTTTTGCGTTGTGGGGACAACGGTTCTGGTGTCAGTATCGCCGGATGGCGATGTACACAGTCAGAATCGCGCGGGCCGATGAATGGCGCCGCATCAAGGAACTCAGGCTGGAAGCTCTTGCCGACCCCATTGCACCGGTGGCATTCCTCGAACGCTATGAAAAAGCCGTCGCGTATCCGGACAGCACCTGGCAGCAGAGAGCAGCTGAGGGCGAGCGTCAGGAGGACAAGGCGACGTTCGTCGGCGAGGCCGCCGACGGGCAGTGGGGTGGGATGCTGACCGTTCTGGTCGAAGGTGACCGGACACAGCTGGTCGGTGTCTACATGCGGCCCGAGCACCGTGGGACGGGACTGGCGGCACAGCTCTTCGAAGCGGCCCGCGAATGGTCCTGGGCGCGTCCGGAGGTGCGGGGCATCCGGTTGTACGTGCACGAGAACAATCACCGGGCCGCAGCCTTCTACCGACGTCAGGGCTTCCAGGCCACAGGCGGCACCGACTCCTGCTCCTCGGATCCCGATTACGAGATGGAGCTGCTCCGGGCTTCACGGTGAGCGGCTGAGGAGCTCCAGAGGATTCAGAGCCGGCCGGCGGCCTTGAGAGCGAGGTAGGTGTCGGCCAGAGCAGGAGCCAGCTCCATGGGGGTGGCGTCCACGACCGTCACCCCATGACGGCGGAGCCGGGCCGCGGTGTGGCGGCGTTCGGCCTGCGTCCGGGCCGCGGCGGCGGCCGCGTAGACGTTGTCGAGGGTTCCGCGGGCGGAGGCCATCTCCTCGATACGCGGATCCGCGACCGAGGCCACCACGACGGTGTGGCGCTGGGTGAGCAGGGGAAGCACCGGCAACAGTCCCTCCTCCACAGGAGAGGGATCGAGGCCGGTGAGCAGGACCACCAGCGAGCGCTGGGAGGCGTTGCGCAGAACGGCGGAGGCCATGCCCCGGGCGTCGGACTCGATCAGCGCCGATTCGAGGGGGGCCATCGCCGAGACCAGGGCGGGCAGCAGGTCGTGGGCGGTGCGGCCCTGAACGGCGGTGCGCACCTGGCGGTCGTAGGCCAGGAGATCGAAGCGGTCGCCGGCGCGGGCGGCCAGCGCGGCCAGCAGCAGGGCGGCGTCCATCGCGGCATCCAGGCGCGGAATGTCGCCGACACGGCCGGCCGAGGTCCGGCCGGTGTCGAGGACGGTCAGGATGCGGCGATCGCGTTCGGGCCGCCAGGTTCGGACGGCGACGGTGCTCTGACGGGCGGTGGCGCGCCAGTCGATGGAGCGGGTGTCGTCCCCGGGAATGTATTCGCGGAGACTGTCGAACTCGGTGCCCTCGCCCCGGGTGAGAACGCTGGTGCGTCCGTCGAGTTCACGGAGGCGGGAGAGCCGCGCGGGCAAGTGCTTGCGGCTGGTGAAGGGCGGCAGGACCCGTACGGTCCAGGGCACGGAGTGGCTTCCCTGGCGGGCGGCGAGCCCGAGAGGGCCGTAGGAGCGCACGGTGACGCGGGCGGCCCGGTGATCGCCCCGGCGGGTCGGGTGCAGGAAGGTGGTGACGCGGCGCCGTTCGCCCGGGGGGACGGTCAACCGGTGCCGGGAAGAGGCGACTTCCGCGCCCGGAAGCCAGGCGCTGGGAGGCCAGGCGTCGCGGAGATCGGCCCGGAGTCGGCGCCCCGAGGGGTTGGTGACGGTGAGCTGCACCTGGGCGGAATCACCGAGTCGAACTGATGTATCACCGGAACGGGTGAAAAGGAGCTTTCGGACTGGTGCCGCTCGCCCCAGGTCGTACAGGATTGCGAGTAGCAGGGGGAGTTCGACGGCGAGCAGGCCGGTCCAGCCGGGAAGCAGGAAGCCGACGAGGAGCGCGCCGAGAGCGGCGATCAGAGCTGTTCGTCCGGTGATGGCCATCGGTCAGTTCACGCCGTCTCAGCGGGGAACGGGGACATGGGCAAGGATCGAGGAGATCACGCTGTCCGCGGTGACGCCCTCCATCTCGGCTTCGGGCCGCAGCTGGACGCGGTGGCGCAGGGTGGGCAGAGCCAGGGCCTTCACGTCATCCGGGGTGACGTAGTCGCGTCCGGTGAGCCAGGCCCAGGCACGGGCAGTGGCGAGCAGTGCGGTGGCACCGCGAGGGGAGGCGCCCAGGGAGAGCGAGGGGGATTCACGGGTGGCACGGCAGACGTCGACGATGTAGCCGGCGACCTCGGGCGAGACGGACGTCTTGGCGACCGCGGTTCGCGCCGCGTCGAGTTCGGCGGGACCGGCGACGCGCCGCACACCGGCCGCCACGAGATCACGGGGATCGAACCCCTCGGCATGCCGGGCGAGGACCTTGACCTCCTCCTCCCTCGACGGCAGCGGAATCTGCAGCTTGAGCAGGAAACGGTCGAGCTGGGCCTCGGGAAGAGGATAGGTGCCCTCGTACTCGACAGGGTTCTGGGTGGCGGCCACCAGGAAGGGATCGGGGAGCTTGCGAGCGGTGCCCTCGACCGAGACCTGTCGTTCCTCCATGGCCTCCAGCAGGGATGCCTGGGTCTTGGGCGGGGTGCGGTTGATCTCGTCGGCGAGGAGGAGATTGGTGAAGACAGGACCGGGCTGGAAGGAGAACTCCGCCGTGCGGTTGTCGTAGATGAGCGAGCCGGTGACATCGCTCGGCATCAGGTCCGGGGTGAACTGGACGCGCTTGGTGTCGAGTTCGAGAGTGGCGGCCAGGGCACGGACGAGAAGGGTCTTGGCGACGCCGGGCACGCCCTCCAGCAGTACGTGGCCACGGCAGAGCAGAGCCACGACGAGCCCTGTCACGGCGGCGTCCTGACCGACCACGGCCTTGGAGATCTCACTGCGCACGGCTTCGAGGGCGGCACGGGCGCTGTCTGCGGAGGGGGCGCTCACGGAGTGCGGTCCTTGTCTCTCGGTGACGGGGTGATGCGGTGTTCGAGGGAATCGAGTTCATCGGCCAGCCGGACGAGCGCTCCGTCGTCGGTGGGGGCCGGCCCGAAGAGGAGGGCGTACAGGCGGGGTGCGTCGTCACCGCCGAGGTGGGCGGCGACGGCCGGGCACAGGACTTCGGGGTCGTGGGCTCGTGAGGCGGACACCCCGAGCAGCGGCGCGAGCCGGGTACGGGTGGCAGAGCGCAGCTCGTCGGCGGCGCGGTCGCGTGCGTTCGCCTGACGGTAGAGACGGGCGCGGCCTTCGGTGGCCTCGGAAGCCGGAACGACCACAGGCAGCCGTTCCGGAACGAGGGGGCCGAGCCGCCGGGCTCGCCACAGGGCGGCGAGGGCCGCGGCGACGGCGAGTTGGAGCGTCCCCCACTTCCAGCCCGGAGGAATGAGATCGAAGAAGCTCTGGTCGCCGCCGTCACCGGCGGAGGCGTCGTCGAGGGAGGGGAGGTACCAGACCAGATGGGGGCGGGAGCCGAGGAGCTGCAGAGCGAGCGAGGCGTTGCCGTGTTCGTCGAGACGGTCGTTGTAGAGCAGGTCCGGGGCGCCGAGCAGTACGGCGTCGCCGCCGGAGTCGTCCGGCAGCCGGAGGAGCGTGGGCAACTCGCCGCTGGGGTAGCAGGCTTCGACGGTGGGAGCGGAGGTGGTGTAGGTGATGCCGCCGAGCTCGACGTCCCCCGCCCGCCGGGCGTAGGGGGCATCGCAGGACGGCTGGAGAGGCCGCACGGACGTGGGCTCCACGGCGCGGACATCGGGCGCCAGGGTGTCCAGCGAGGCGGGGCCGGGAGCGAGCAGGACGGTACGGCCGCCGCTGCCGGACGTGGCGGCGCGCAGCGCCGACTGCTGGCGGGCGCTCAGCAGGTCGGGGTTGGTTACCAGCAGTGTGGTGTCGGGACCCATCGCCGCGGTCGCATCGGCGAGAGTGGTGGCGACGGTGGTCTCCACGCCGCGGTCGGCGAGGAGTTCGGCGGCGGCGCGGCTGCCATAGCGGTCGGCGGAGCGGGGATCGAGCCGGCCGTGCTGCTCGCCGGAGCGCAGGGCGGCGATGACCAGGCCGGCCAGTGCCAGGACCGCCGCTGCCAGCAGCAGGCCCCTGGCCCGGTTCCACACCTGGCGGAACGTGGGGGACACCGAGGTCGTCGCCGCGGGAGCGGCGGACGGAGTGGTCGTCACGGGGCGCCTCCACCCTGGGCGGCAGTACTGAGCCGTTCCCCGTCGAGCCGGGGCTTGCTGCGGACGACGGCGTCGTCGAGGTCGCGCACCCGGAGGTACGCGGCTTGGTCGGCCGGGCGTCCGGCGTACGTGACCTCGTCGAACGCGACGGCGGCGGCACGCAGGGCCGCGGTGTGCCGGGGGAGGACGCGGGCGGCCTCACGGGCGGCCTCGTCGGCGGTGCGGCCGGGCCGCGGATCGAGCAGGGCGCGCTCCTCCAGGGAGCGGACGATCGCCCGCATCCGTTCCTGGAGGGCCTCGCTCCAGCGGTTGCCGGCCGCGTACTGCTCCGCTGCGGCCCGGTGCTCCGCGGCACTGCGCGGACGGTCGCCGAAGAGCTCCCCCCGGTCGTCCGTGCCGGGGCTCCGGCGCAGCGCGCCCATGCGGAGGCGCAGGGCGATCAGCAGCAGCACGGCGAGCACGGCGACGGCGGTGAGGCCGACCCAGCCGCCGGGAGTGGCTCCGGAAGCGGCGTCGAGGATGTCGCCGACCTTCTCCCACACCCAGTCGAGCAGGCGCCGCATCAGGCTCGGGTCGTTCTCGTGGTACATCGGCCTGGACAGTTCGTCCTCGGCGGCCTCGCGCGCCGGGCCGCGCGGGATCGTCACCGGTGCCTCGTCGTCGGGGCGCGCGGCGAACGGGGCTCCCCCGAACGCCGCGCCGCTCCCCGTGCCTCCCGTCAGCACATCAGTTCCCCGGTGCGGCGCCGCCGGGGTGCCCCTCGTGACCGGACACGCCCGCGGCGCGGGCGAGCTCCAGGTCGAGGGCCTCGCGGCGGATGCGCTGGTCCATGTAGAGGAGGGCGGTGACGCCCGCGCTCAGTGGCAGGGTGATGGTGGAGGCGAGTACCGCGCCGATACCGATGACGGCCAGGTACGTCCACGACATCTCGAGGGGCTCCCCGGAGACGAAGCTGTCGAGACCGCCGCCGCCGAGCACCGGGGCCAGCAGGGAGGCGGGGAGCTGGACGATCATTCCGACCATCATGACCAGCACGAACGTGAGGATCTGGATGCCGAAGACACGCCACCAGGAGCCCCGCACGAGCTTGGCGGAGCGGCGCATGGCGGCCGTCACGCCCTGCCGCTCCAGCATCAGCGCGGGAGCGGAGAGGCAGTAGCGGACCCAGAGCCAGACAGCGATCACGACACCCCCGAGGCCTCCGAGGAAGAAGAGGCCTATGCCCGCCAGTACCGAGCCCGCCAGGCTCAGCAGGAGGCCGGGAAGGACGCACACGACGATCGCGGCGGTCACGATCAGGCCCACCAGCAGGGTGAGACCGAGCAGGCGCAGAAGCTGCGGCCGCGAGTCCCGCCAGGCCTCCCCGAGGGAGACCGGACGGCCCAGAACGGCGCGGCTGACCACCATGGTGAGCATCGCGGTGGCGATGACCGTGCCGACCAAGGTGGCCAGCATCTCGACACCCAGGGCGCTCATCGTGCCGCTGAGGGCGTCCCGCAGTTCCTCGGTGGTGGGTTCGACCTTGGTCTGGATGGCCTCGAAGCCACTGTTCCCCCGGAGCCAGAGACCGGTGGCGACGGTGGACACGAGTTGGACCACGACCGCGACGCCGAGGGAGACGCCCAGGACCGTCCGCCAGTGGGCGCGCGCGGTGGAGACCGCTCCGTCGAGGATCTCGCCGATTCCCAGGGGGCGGAGCGGGATGACCCCTGGCTTGGCGGCCGGCGGCCGGCCCCAGCCCCCCCAGCCGGGCTGCCCCGGAGGCGGGGGAGGAGGCGCACCCCAGCCCTGAGGAGCCGGGGGCGGTTGCTGCGCCGACCAGTTCGTGGGTTGCTGCCCCGCGGGCGGCTGGTCGGAGGGCCGCCCGGCGGCGTCGCCACCGGATGCGTTTCCCCCGGAGGCAGGGGGAGGATCGGAGGGGGAGGATCCGGGCGAGGCCCAGCCCGGAGAGTCACTCACTGCAGTTCACCTCGTGTTCTCGCGGCCCGTCCGTGGGATGTGTCGGCTGGTCTGGCAGCCATCGTGCCACGGGCCGCTGCCGAGCGGGGCGGCCCCTGCGGCTCCCGGCTGCCTTCGACTGATGGTTGAGAGAAGGGGCAGACTGTTCGAATGGTTGACCAGACAGAGAATCGGGCCACGGCGCTGGCCCCTGGTGACGCAGCGGTCTCCGTGCCCGCCCTGCGCTGGGAGGAGCCCCCGGAGGGGCCGGTGGTGGTGTTGCTCGACCAGACCCGGCTGCCCGTCGAGGAGGTCGAACTCGTCTGCACGGACGTGCCGGCCCTGGTGGAGGCGATCCGCTCGCTCGCGGTGCGGGGAGCGCCGCTGCTGGGACTGGCGGGTGCGTACGGCGTCGCGCTGGCCGCCGCCCGCGGGTACGACGTGACCGAGGCCGCCGAACACCTCAGGCACGCCCGGCCGACCGCGGTCAACCTCGAGTACGGGGTGCGGCGGGCCGAGCGGGCGTACCGGTCCGCGGTCGAGGGCGGCGCGGACGAGGAGCAGGCGGTCGCCGCGGCCCTCGCCGAGGCCCGGGCGCTGCACCGGGAGGACGCCGAGGCGAGCGAGCGGATGGCCGAGCACGGCCTGGCGTTGCTGGGAGAGCTGCTGACCGGAGGCGGTTATCGCATCCTCACCCACTGCAACACCGGCGCGCTGGTGTCCGGTGGAGGAGGCACGGCGTTCGGGGTGGTGCGGGCCGCGCACCGTGCCGGGGAGCTGCGCAGGCTGTGGGTGGACGAGACCCGGCCGCTGCTCCAGGGCGCCAGGCTGACGGCGTACGAGGCGGCTCGCGAGGGCATGGCGTACACGCTGCTCACGGACAACGCGGCCGGCTCGCTGTTCGCGGCCGGAGAGGTCGACGCGGTGCTGATCGGCGCGGACCGGATCGCGGCCGACGGCTCGGTGGCGAACAAGGTGGGCAGCTACCCGCTGGCGGTGCTGGCCCGCTATCACCACGTGCCGTTCGTGGTGGTGGCTCCCGTGACCACGGTGGACCTCGGGACGCCGGACGGCGCCTCGATCGAGGTGGAGCAGCGGCCGGGCCACGAGATCACGGAGTTCGCCGCGCCGTCCGCGCCGGGAGCCGGGACCGAGGCGGGCAGCGGCATCCCGGTGGCCCCGCTGGGCGCGCAGGCGTACAACCCCGCCTTCGACGTCACCCCGGCGGAGTTGATCACGGCGATCGTCACCGAGCGTGGCGTGGTGTCACCGGTCACCGGGGACGCCCTTGCCGAGCTGTGCTCGCGGTCACCGTCACCCACGGAAAAGTCACGATCGGGTAATGGGATGATGGGGGCATGAAGGGACGCGTCCTGGTCGTCGACGACGACACCGCACTGGCGGAGATGCTCGGCATCGTGCTGCGCGGCGAAGGCTTTGAACCGTCGTTCGTGTCGGACGGTGACAAGGCGCTCGCCGCCTTCCGGGAGACCAAGCCCGACCTCGTGCTGCTCGACCTGATGCTGCCCGGCCGGGACGGCATCGAGGTGTGCCGGCTGATCCGCGCCGAGTCCGGGGTGCCGATCGTCATGCTCACCGCCAAGAGCGACACCGTCGACGTGGTGGTGGGGCTGGAGTCCGGTGCGGACGACTATGTCGTCAAACCGTTCAAGCCGAAGGAGCTGGTGGCCCGGATCCGGGCGCGGCTGCGCCGCTCGGAGGAGCCCGCACCCGAGCAGCTCACCATCGGCGACCTGGTCATCGACGTGGCGGGTCACTCGGTGAAGCGGGACGGGCAGTCGATCGCGCTGACACCCCTGGAGTTCGACCTGCTGGTGGCCCTCGCCCGCAAGCCGTGGCAGGTCTTCACCCGTGAGGTGCTGCTGGAGCAGGTGTGGGGCTATCGCCACGCGGCGGACACCCGTCTGGTCAACGTCCATGTGCAGCGGCTGCGCTCCAAGGTGGAGAAGGACCCGGAGCGGCCCGAGATCGTGGTGACCGTACGCGGCGTGGGGTACAAGGCCGGGCCCAGCTGACATGTGGCACGGCGGTCGTTTCCTCCCCGACGGGCTGCTGTCCGAAGGGGCGACGGGCAGCCGGGCGCGTCCCGTCTTCCGGATGTTCGTCCGCTGGGTGCGACGCCCGCTGCTGGCGGTGGCACGCCTGTGGCGGCGCAACATCCAGTTGCGGGTGGTGGCCGCCACCCTGCTGATGTCGCTCGCCGTCGTCCTGGTGCTCGGTCTGGTCGTCATCGGGCAGGTCCGCGGCGGGCTGCTGGAGGCCAAGCGGCAGGCGGCGCAGAGCCAGGCGGCGGGGGGCTTCGCGGTGGCCGAGCGGATGGCCGACGAAGCGGTCGGCGGAGAGACCGAGGGGGAGGCCGGGAACGGCCACCGGGGAGTCCGGGACACCGGCATCTGGCTGACCAACCTGGTGACGCAGCTCGCCAGCGGCGGACAGGGCGTCTACTACCTGGTTGCGCTCAGCTCCGAGGAGGACGCGAGCACCTTCGGCGTCAACGGAGGCACCGGCAGGCACGGTCCGCGCGCCTCCGGCACGGTGCAGCACGAGGAGAGCGTGCCGCCGGAGCTGCGCGAGGCGCTGGAGCAGAGCCCGGACACCCACGAGCAGTACGGCCGGATCGTGCTGGAGGACGGCCGGACCGAGGCCGCGCTGATCATAGGGAAGCGGCTCAACGACCCCAATGGAGCCCCCTACCAGCTCTACTATCTCTTCCCCTTCAACCAGGAGGAGAAGTCCCTCAGCCTGGTGGCGGGCACCCTCGCCACGGCCGGGGTCTTCGTGGTGGTGCTGCTCGGGGCCATCGCCTGGCTCGTCGTGCGCCAGGTCGTCACGCCCGTGCGGATGGCCGCCAGAATCTCCGAGCGGCTGGCCGCCGGGCGTCTCCAGGAGCGGATGAAGGTCACCGGCGAGGACGACATCGCACGACTGGGCGAGTCGTTCAACAAGATGGCCAAGAACCTCCAGTCGAAGATCCTGCAGCTGGAGGAGCTGTCCCGGATGCAGCGGCGCTTCGTGTCGGACGTTTCGCACGAGCTGCGCACCCCGGTGACCACGGTGCGGATGGCGGCGGACGTCATCCACGAGGCGCGCGACGAGTTCGACCCGGTGACCAAGCGCTCCGCCGAGCTGCTGCTGGGCCAGCTCGACCGTTTCGAGTCGCTGCTCGCCGACCTGCTGGAGATCAGCCGCTTCGACGCCGGGGCCGCCGCCCTGGAGGCCGAGCCGACGGACCTGCGCGACGTGGTCAGGCGCGTCCTGGAGGGGGCCGAGCCGCTCGCCGAGCGCAAGGGCAGCCGTTTCCTGGTGTACGGCGACGAGCGGCCGGTGGTGGCGGAGGCCGACGCCCGCCGCATCGAACGCGTGCTGCGCAACCTCGTGGTCAACGCCGTCGAGCACGGCGAGGGCCGGGACATCGTGGTCCGGCTCGCCGCGGGGGACGGTGCGGTCGCCGTGGCCGTGCGCGACTACGGCGTGGGACTCAAGCCGGGCGAGGCCGGCCGGGTCTTCAACCGGTTCTGGCGCGCCGACCCCGCCCGGGCCCGCACCACGGGCGGCACCGGCCTGGGGCTGTCCATCGCGGTCGAGGACGCCAGGCTGCACGGCGGCTGGCTGCAGGCCTGGGGCGAGCCGGGCGGCGGCTCGCAGTTCCGGCTGACCATTCCGCAGACCGCGGGCGGACCTCTGCGCGGCTCCCCCATCCCCCTGGAGCCCGCGGACTCCCGCCGCAGGCGCGGAGCGGCGGGCGCCCCGTCCGGCGGGGCGGGGACGTCCGCGCCGGAGGAGCCGCACCGCGGGACGGCGGCAGCACCGCCGCGGCAGGCGGACGGCGCGGAGGGAAGCGGGTCGCAGGCACGCACACGGACGACCGAGGAGTACGGACGGCATGGCGGACGGCAGGATGGCTGAACGTCTCGGGGGAGGCCGTACGGGCCGTCCGGGACGCCGCGGGGCCGCGGCGGCGCTGGGCGCCGTCCTGCTGCTCGCGGGGTGCGCGTCGATGCCCGACAGGGGAGAGGTGCGCCGGGTGGAGCCCTCTCCCCGTGCCGACGCCGACTCGCAGGTGCGGGTGTTCGGGGTGAGCCCGCGCAGCGGCGCGTCGCCGTGGGAGATCGTCCGCGGTTTCCTGGAGGCCACGACGAGCGACGAGCCGGACTTCAGGACCGCCCGCGAGTACCTGACCGACGGCGCGGCGAGGGCATGGGACCCCTTCGCCCGTACGACGGTGCTCGACAACGCGCCCAGCGTGCTCTCGCCGCGCAACGACCTCGACGAGCGGGAGAGCAGGGGCGCCACGCTGGAGGTGACCGGTTCCACTCTCGCCCGGGTGGACGGCGAACGTTCCTACCGGCCCGAGGAGGGGACGTACCGGGAGACGTTCCACCTGGTCAAGGTCGACGGGCAGTGGCGGATCGACCGCCTGCCGGACGGGCTGGTGGTGGCCGAGTCCGACTTCCAGCGCAACTACGAACCGGTCGACACGTACCACTACGCGGATCTGGGTCCGGACGCCGGCGCGGTGGCGCGGGGCGGGGACGTCCTGGTCGCCGATCCGGTCTACATCCGGGAGCGGATAGACCCGGTGACGGACGCGGTCAGGGCCCTGCTGGACGGGCCGACCGGCTGGCTGGCGCCCGTGGTGGAGTCCGCCTTCCCCCACGACGTGCGGCTGGCCGACGGTGTGCGGCTCTCCCCGGACGACTCCGGCACGCTGACCGTCCCCCTGACCAGGGGGACGGAGGGGGACCGCGAGCGGCCGATCCCGGCGGGGAACGCCCGCTGCGACCGGATGGCCGCGCAGGTGATGCACACGGTGGCCGACCAGGTGTCGAGCAAGGTCAACCGCGTCAGGCTGACGGCCGGCCGGGGCGGTGAGGAGCTGTGCGCGCAGAGCCGTGAGAAGGCCGAGGCGTACATGCCGGGGCGGCTGAACGGCGACATGGGCGACGGGTACTTCGTCGACGGCGAGAACCGGCTGGCCACGGTGGTGGAGGGCGCCGACCGGGCCGTCCCGGTCGACGGGCCGTTCAGCTCCGGGCAGATCCGGCTGGGGCCGGTCGCGGTGAGCCGGGACGAGCAGCGCGGCGCGGGTGTGTCGCTGGACGGCCGGATGCTGTACGTCGCCCCGCTGACCGGGGACACCGGGCTCGGCGATCCCGTGGTGGTCAGCGAGGCGGAACGGGAGGTGGACGGACTGACGGCTCCGAGCTGGGACGGGCTGGGTGATCTGTGGGTGGCCGACCGCGCCCCGGACGGGCCCGGGCTGCTGCGGTTGCGCAGGGGCCAGGAGGAGCCGGAGGAGGTCGAGGTGATCGGCCTCGGCGAGGGCCGCATCGAGGCGCTGAGGGTCTCCTCGGACGGTGTGCGGATGGCTCTGCTGGTCAGTGCGGACGGTCGTACGACGCTGCAGCTCGGGCGCATCGAGCGGAGCGGGGCCGACGGGGGGTCCAGGGCGACGGTGGAGGCCCTGCGGCCGATCGCACCGCAGATGGAGAACGTGACGGACGTGTCCTGGGCGGGGGACAGCAGGCTGGTGGTCGTCGGCCGGGAGGCGGGGGGCGTGCAGCAGCTCCGGTACACGGCGACGGACGGTTCGCCGGCGAGCCCGTCCGCGCTGCCCGGCCTCAACGAGGTGACGGGGGTGGCGGCCTCGGAGGACGAGGAGAAGCCGCTGCTGGCCCGCACCAGCGAGGGCATCGCCCGGCTCTCCCGCGACGGGGACTGGGAACTGGTCACGGACAAGGGGTCGATGCCGGTCTACCCGGGGTAGGCATCCCCCCATGCGGGGATGGTGGCGGGAACTGGCCGATCTGGTGCTGCCGGCCGACTGCGCCGGGTGCGGAGCACCGCGCACCGGCCTGTGCGAGCGGTGCCGGGAGGTGCTGTACGGGGCGGAGGCGCGGCGGGTACGCCCCCCGGTGGCCGTGGAGGCGCCGGCGGTGTACGCGTCCCTGCCGTACGCCGACGAGGCGCGGGCCGTGCTCCTCGCGCACAAGGAACGCGGTGCGCTGTGGCTGGCTGCCCCGCTGGGGTTCGTCCTGGCCCGGTCCGTGCGGGCGGCGGCGGACGCCGCGGGAGCGGCCGCGGCCGACGGACCGCTGCTGCTGGTGCCGGTGCCGTCCGCGCGCCGGGCGGTGGCGGCGCGCGGCCACGACCCGGTGCGGCGCACGGCCCTGGCCGCCGCCGCGGAGCTCAGACGCGCCGGGCGGCCCGCGCGGGTGCTCCCCGTGCTGCGCCAGCGGCGTTCCGTCGAGGACCAGGCGGGACTGACGGCCTCGCGGCGGTCGGCCAATCTGGCCGGTGCGCTGGGCACCGCGGCCGGCGCCGGGCGTCTGGCGGCACAGGGGCCGGTGATCGTGGTGGACGATCTGGTGACCACGGGCGCCTCGCTCGCGGAAGCGGCACGGGCGCTGACCGGGGCGGGCGGCCGGGTGGTCGGCGCGGCGGTGGTCGCGGTGACGGAGGCCGGTGTTTTCCGGACAGCCGGGGAGCGGGGCGGCGCCGGCCGGCGCGGAACCGGTGTTTGAGAACTCTCGTTGCGGTTACAGAGGCGGGATACACCCGATCGGAGGTAAGTGCCGGTAGGGGGTGCCGAGCTTCCCCCGGTGGGGGTAGCTTCGGTTGTGAGGAATGGCGAAAGCTGTTCCGTACAGCGGGACATGTGCGCTATCAGGCGTTTGCCCGGCTTTGCTGGCCATTCTCTCCGCAGGGGGGAGATGGTGATCCCCCCGGACAGGGAGGAGGAGGTGAAAGTCGCAACCCGACGTAGCGCCGGACGGTGACCGTATGTGACCGACACCATCCGGACTCAGTGCACAAAGGGCGAGTTCCGCCCCCTGTTCCGCGGAACCGCCCGGGAACGGAGTTCTGCGTGGACATCGTCGTCAAGGGCCGTAAGACAGAGGTGCCGGAGCGATTCCGCAAGCACGTGGTCGACAAGCTCAAGCTGGAGAAGATCCAGAAGATCGATGCCAAGGCGATCCGTCTCGACGTCGAGGTGACCAAGGAGCCCAACCCCCGCCAGGCCGACCGCAGCGACCGGGTGGAGATCACCCTGCGCTCCAGGGGGCCGGTGATCCGTGCCGAGGCGTCCGCGGCCGACCCGTATGCGGCGCTGGATCTGGCCACGGAGAAGCTGGAAACGCGGCTGCGCAAGCAGCACGACAAGCGGGTCTGCGCGCGGCGGGGGAACGGCCACAACCGGATCCCGGCGCGCGACGTGGCCGTGACCGTCCCGAACGCGGCGCGCGTCGGCGAGGACGGCACCCTGGGACCCCGGCGGACGGCGGAAGAGGAGAAGCCGCCCACCACCAGGATCGGACCGCTGGAGATCCAGGGGGAAGGGCCGCTGGTCGTACGCGAGAAGACCCACACCGCGGCCCCGATGTCGCTGGACCAGGCCCTGTACGAGATGGAGCTGGTCGGGCATGACTTCTATCTGTTCGTCGACTCCGAGACCAAGTTGCCGAGCGTCGTCTACCGGCGGCACGGCTACGACTACGGCGTCATCCATCTGGAACCCGATCCGTTCGCCGAGGAGCCGCCGCGCGGCGCCGGGGGCACCCTCGGTGGCTGATATCAGCCGCTGACACCGTGAACCACCCCCGCCCCCAGCCGAACGAGGAATCCGGCCGGGGGCGGGGGCATGGAATCATGGCCTCACGCCCAACCGGACCGCCGCACCGGCCGGTTGGTGACGCGTAGCCTGGCCTGCAGGGGGAGGAACGATGGCGGACAGCTTCGGGCCCGTGAGGTCCGGCGCGCACGACGGCGGCAGCGCCGCCCCCGCGGACGCGCGGGAAGACGGAACGCGCAAGGAACCCATCCGGGTCCTGGTGGTCGACGACCACGCCCTCTTCCGGCGCGGACTGGAGATCGTCCTGGCGCAGGAGGAGGACATCGAGGTCGTCGGCGAGGCGGCCGACGGTGCCGAGGCCGTGGAGAAGGCCGCCGACCTGCTGCCCGACATCGTTCTGATGGATGTGCGGATGCCCCGGCGCGGCGGCATCGAGGCCTGCACCTCGATCAAGGAGGTGGCCCCCAGCGCGAAGATCATCATGTTGACGATCAGCGACGAGGAGGCCGACCTCTACGACGCCATCAAGGCGGGGGCCACCGGCTACCTGCTCAAGGAGATCTCCACCGACGAGGTCTCCACCGCGATCCGCGCGGTGGCCGACGGGCAGTCCCAGATCAGCCCGTCGATGGCGGCGAAGCTGCTGACCGAGTTCAAGTCGATGATCCAGCGCACCGACGAGAAGCGGCTGGTGCCCGCGCCCCGCCTCACCGACCGGGAGCTGGAGGTGCTCAAACTCGTCGCCACCGGCATGAACAACCGGGACATCGCCAAGGAGCTCTTCATCAGCGAGAACACGGTGAAGAACCACGTCCGCAACATCCTGGAGAAGCTCCAGCTCCACTCGCGGATGGAAGCGGTGGTCTACGCGATGCGGGAGAAGATCCTCGAGATCAGGTGAGCTCCGGGACCGGATGGGACCCGGGGCGGACGAGGCGGGTTCTCCGCCGGCCGGGAGCCGGGGCTCAGACGAGGGCCGCGGCGAGGGCGGCGGCCGACTCCCGGTCGTCGCAGCGTTCGACGCGGACCGCGTCGCAGCCCACCCAGCCCGCCGCCTCCCGCAGAGCCCTCGCCATCGGCTCCACCGCTTCGCGTCCCGCCACCGACACCTGCCGGGCCACCAGGGTCCGGCCCTCACGGGCCGGGTCGACCCTGCCCAGCAACCGCCCTCCCGACAGGAGCGGCATCGCGAAGTAGCCGTGTATCCGCTTGGCCCGGGGCACGTACGCCTCCAGCCGGTGGGTGAAGCCGAAGATCCGCTCGGTGCGCCTGCGGTCCCAGATCAGCGAGTCGAACGGCGACAGCAGCGTCGTGCGGTGCCGTCCCCGGCGGCCCGCCGGGGACGCCGACGACTCGGCCTCCAGCGCCGCCGGGTCCGCCCAGGCCGGTCTGCCCCAGCCCTCGACCTCCACCGGCACCAGGCCCGTGTCCGCCACCACGGCGTCGACCTGCTCGCCCTTCAGCCGGTGGTAGTCGGCGAGGTCGGCGCGGGTGGCGACGCCCATCGCCGCCCCGGCCTGGGAGACCAGCCGGCGCAGGCACTCCCGGTCGTCCAGGTCGTCGTGGAGCAGTTCACCGGGGATGGCCCGCTCGGCCAGGTCGTACACGCGCTTCCAGCCGCGCCGCCGGGTGCAGACGACCTCGCCGGTGTCGAGCAGCCACTCCACCGCGATCTTCGTCTCGGACCAGTCGTACCACTCGCCGCCGTTCTTCGCGCCGCCCAGCTCGGTGGCGGTCAGCGGGCCGTCGGTCTTCAGCCGGTCCCGTACGGTGGCACAGGAGCGCTCGGAGTCCTCCAGCCGGTGCCAGCGGTGGCCCTTCGCCCGGTTCGCCCGGCGCCGGAAGGCGAAGTGCGGCCACTCCTCGATCGGCAGGACGCACGCGGCGTGCGACCAGTACTCGAAGGCGCCGTCCCCCGACCAGTACGCGGCCTCCACCGCGTCGCGGCCGACCGCGCCCAGCCGCGCGTACGGCACCAGTTCGTGGGAGCGAGCCAGCACCGAGATGGTGTCCAGCTGCACGGCCCCCAGCCGGCGCAGCACGCCCCGCACCCCGGCCCGGCGGTCGGGGGCGCCCAGCAACCCCTGCGCGCGCAGGGCGATCCGGCGGGCTTCGTCGGCGGAGAGGGAGTACGCGGCGGTGGTCATGCGCCGACGATAGAGGCTGCCACCGACAGCGGGCGACGGGTATCGGCCGGGAGTCCGCCGTCCCCTTCCCGGCCCGTCCCCCGAGCCGCGGCCGCCTACGGAGCGGGCAGGTACGGCACGGTCGCCGGCCGCCCCTGGTCCGAGGGGAGCAGCGACGCCACCCACGAGTCCCGCCGGGTGCCGCGGAACGGTATCCGCGCCCGCAGGGTGCCCTCCATGACGAAGCCCAGCCGCTCCGCCACGGCCCGGGACCCGGTGTTCCCCACCTCGGCGAACCACTCCAGGCGCTCCACGCCCAGCTCCGTGAAGGCCCAGTCGGTCACCGCCCGCGCGGCCTCCACGGTGTGACCGCGGCCCCGCTGCTCCCGGGCCGTCCAGTAGCCCAGTTCCGCCAGGCGCCCCTCCGGGCCCGGCGGTGTGATCCGCACCAGTCCCATCGCGCCGACCAGTTCTCCGTCCCGGGTGAAGACGCCGAAGGTGTAGGCGCTGTCCTCGCGCCAGCCGGCCGGGGCGACGACGGACACGAAGTCCTGCGCGTGCCGCCGCTCGTACGGCTCGGGCAGGGCGGTCCAGCGCAGGATGTCCGGGTCCTGGCAGGCGGCGTGGACGGCGGGGACGTCCCGCGGTTCGAAGGGGCGCAGCAGCAGGCGTTCGGTGTGGAGGGTCACTGGTCGCATGGGGGGATTCTGCCGGTCATCCGATCGGGCGGATCCGGCACCTTCCGAGCCTCCGGCACGTTGGGGGGTACAGGGGCCGGTGCCCCTCGCATACGATGGCCGGTGCGGCAGGTCCGAGAGCAAGGGATGAGGCCCGCCGTGCCAGCGCACCAGACCCGTGCCAGGCCCGACCGGCAAGGAGCCAGCCTACGTGTCCGTCTTCGGCAAGATCATGCGTGCAGGTGAAGGGAAGATCCTGCGCAAGCTGCACCGCATCGCGGACCAGGTGTCGTCGATCGAAGAGGATTTCGTCAACCTCTCCGACGCCGAGCTGAGGGCGCTCACGGACGAGTACAAGGAGCGCCTCGCCGACGGCGAGACCTTGGACGACCTGCTTCCCGAGGCTTTCGCGACGGTCCGCGAGGCGGCCAAGCGCGTGCTCGGCCAGCGCCACTACGACGTGCAGATCATGGGCGGCGCCGCGCTGCACCTGGGCTACGTCGCCGAGATGAAGACCGGTGAGGGAAAGACCCTCGTCGGCACCCTGCCCGCGTACCTCAACGCGCTCTCCGGCAAGGGCGTGCACCTCATCACGGTCAACGACTACCTGGCACAGCGCGACTCCGAGCTGATGGGCCGGGTCCACAAGTTCCTGGGCCTGTCGGTCGGCTGCATCGTGGCCAACATGAGCCCGGCGCAGCGCCGCGAGCAGTACGCCTGCGACATCACGTACGGCACCAACAACGAGTTCGGCTTCGACTACCTGCGCGACAACATGGCGTGGTCGAAGGACGAACTGGTGCAGCGCGGCCACAACTTCGCGATCGTCGACGAGGTCGACTCGATCCTGATCGACGAGGCGCGCACGCCGCTGATCATCTCCGGCCCGGCCGACCAGGCCACCAAGTGGTACAGCGACTTCGCCAAGCTGGTGCGGAGGCTGGAGCGCGGCGAGCCCGCCAACCCGCTCAGGCAGCAGCCCGAGACCGGCGACTACGACGTCGACGAGAAGAAGCGCACGGTCGCCATCCACGAGTCGGGCGTCGCCAAGGTCGAGGACTGGCTGGGCATCGACAACCTCTACGAGTCGGTCAACACCCCGCTGGTGGGCTACCTCAACAACGCCATCAAGGCCAAGGAGCTCTACAAGAAGGACAAGGACTACGTCGTCCTGAACGGCGAAGTCATGATCGTCGACGAGCACACCGGCCGTATCCTCGCGGGCCGCCGCTACAACGAGGGCATGCACCAGGCGATCGAGGCGAAGGAGGGGGTGGAGATCAAGGACGAGAACCAGACGCTCGCCACGATCACCCTCCAGAACTTCTTCCGCCTCTACGACAAGCTGTCGGGCATGACCGGTACGGCCATGACCGAGGCCGCCGAGTTCCAGCAGATCTACAAGCTGGGCGTGGTCCCGATCCCGACGCACCGCCCGATGGTCCGCAAGGACCAGCCCGACCTGATCTACCGCACCGAGGTGGCGAAGTTCGAGGCGGTCGTCGAGGACATCGTCGAGCGGCACAAGAAGGGCCAGCCGGTCCTGGTGGGCACCACCTCGGTCGAGAAGTCCGAGTACCTGTCGCAGCAGCTCAAGAAGCGCGGCGTGCCGCACGAGGTGCTCAACGCCAAGAACCACGAGCGCGAGGCCGCGATCGTCGCCCAGGCGGGACGCAAGGGCGCAGTGACGGTCGCCACGAACATGGCCGGCCGCGGTACGGACATCATGCTCGGCGGCAACCCGAACAACATCGCCGAGGCGGAGCTGCGCGCCAAGGGCCTGGACCCGGTGGAGAACGCCGAGGAGTGGGCGGCGGCCCTGCCCGCGGCCCTGGAGCGCGCCGAGCAGGCGGTCGCGGCGGAGCACGACGAGGTCGCCGAGCTGGGCGGTCTGTACGTCCTGGGCACCGAGCGGCACGAGTCGCGCCGTATCGACAACCAGCTCCGCGGCCGTTCCGGCCGCCAGGGCGACCCGGGCGAGTCCCGCTTCTACCTCTCGCTCGGCGACGACCTGATGCGGCTGTTCAAGGCGCAGATGGTCGAGCGTGTGATGTCCATGGCCAACGTGCCCGACGACGTCCCGATCGAGAACAAGATGGTCACCCGTGCCATCGCCTCGGCGCAGTCGCAGGTCGAGCAGCAGAACTTCGAGATCCGCAAGAACGTCCTGAAGTACGACGAGGTCCTCAACCGGCAGCGCGAGGTCATCTACGGCGAGCGCCACCGCGTCCTGGAGGGCGAGGACCTGCGCGAGCAGATCGTCCACTTCATGGACGACACCATCGACGCCTACATCCAGGC
This sequence comes from Streptomyces glaucosporus, assembly GCF_039533345.1. Lineage (NCBI taxonomy): Bacteria > Bacillati > Actinomycetota > Actinomycetes > Kitasatosporales > Streptomycetaceae > Streptomyces > Streptomyces glaucosporus. The sequence continues at coordinate 18,862 of NZ_BAAATJ010000008.1, forward strand.
CGAGACGGTCGAGGGCTTCGCCGAGGAGTGGGACCTGGAGCGGCTGTGGGGCGCTTTCAAGCAGCTCTACCCGGTGACGGTCACCATCGAGGACCTGGAGGAGGCCGCCGGGGGCCGGGAGGCACTCACCGCGGAGTTCATCGCGGAGGCCATCAAGGACGACATCCACGAGCGGTACGAGGAGCGCGAGAAGCAGCTCGGCCCGGAGATCATGCGTGAGCTGGAGCGTCGCGTGGTGCTCTCCGTGCTCGACCGCAAGTGGCGCGAGCACCTCTACGAGATGGACTACCTCCAGGAGGGCATCGGTCTGCGCGCCATGGCGCAGCGCGACCCGCTGGTGGAGTACCAGCGCGAGGGCTACGACATGTTCGTCGCGATGATGGAGGGCATCAAGGAGGAGTCCGTCGGCTACCTGTTCAACCTGGAGGTCCAGGTCGAGCAGCAGGTCGAGGAGGTGCCGGTCGAGGAGGCCGGTCCCGCGCCCTCGCTGGAGAAGGAGCCCGAGGAGGCGGCGGTGCCGGCCGGGGCCCGTCCGGCGATCCGCGCCAAGGGCCTCGACGCCCCGCAGCGGCCGGACCGGCTGCACTTCTCCGCGCCGGCGGTGGACGGCGAGGCCGGTGCGGGCGGTGTCATCGAGGGCGAGTTCTCCAGCGACGGCGAGGGCGGCCCGGTCCGCTCCCCCGCGGACGGTCTGACGCGCGCCGAGCGCCGCAAGGCGCAGAAGGGCCGTCGCCGCAAGAAGTGACACGGTGATCGCCGTGCCGGGGCCGGGTTCCCTCCGGGGGCCCGGCCCCGGCGTGTCCGCGGGGCCTGCGGACAGCGCCGGGGCCGCCCGGTTCACCGCCGGGGCACCGTGTCGAGTTCGACGGCGGAGCACTTCCAGCGCTGGTCGCGGCCCCGTTCCAGGCGGAAGGCCAGGGCGCGGAGCCGGTCCCCGGCCCAGACGCGGGCGAACGCCTCGACCGCACCGGGGCGGGGCTCGGCCCAGCCGACCTCCCGCACCACGGGGGCCGGACCGTTCGCCGGCGGGCGCAGCGGGGTGTGCGGGGCGAGCCGGGCCAGTTGCTCGTAGGCCTCGCCGCGGGTGTGGCCGAGCAGCAGGTGGACCGGTCGCTGGCCGCTGAGGACGAGCACCAGGCGGTGCGCGAACCAGTAGTGGGGCAGTCGGTCGCGTTCGCGCCGCCGGGCGGCGAGCACGGCCGAGTGGGCCGGTCGGCGGGAGTCCCTGCGCTGGGGCGGAGCGGTACGGCTGGTGGTGGACATGGTGTCTCCCCGTTGCTCTCCACGCACCGGCACGGCGCGGTGCGTACTAAGCGGTAGCTTTCGTACTGGTTCTACTGGGACGTTCCCGGGGCGGCAACGACCGCCGACCGGCCGTGGCGTCCTCCGGGCAGTTCACCTATCCGGAGGAAATGGACACGGAGGCTGACGCGCGGTGCCCCTGACCTGTGGTGCCGCGGCGTGGGGCGGGGCGCGGCGGGGCGGGACCGGAGGCGGTGGGGGCGCTTCGTCCGCCGTATGCTGTCGGAGCAGTCGGACCGGCCTTACACGAAAGCGGTAGCGATGCGCGTCTATGTACCCCTGACCCTGCCCGGCCTCGCGGACGCGCACCGGAAAGGTGAGCTGGGCCCAGGCCCCCTGACCGCCTACGCGGTCACGCCCGGGCTGCGCGAGTGGTACGTCTCGGACGACATCGAGGAACTGGAGTACGCCGCGCTCGGCCGGGCCGCACAGGCTTCGCTGCGGCGGCTGGCCGCCGACCCGGACGCCCCGCGGCTGCGGGTGGTGGTGGCCGCGGACGTGCCCGACCGCGAGGCGGTCGCCGACCCGGACCGGAGCCTGGACCCGTCCGCCCTCGGCGAGGTGCGCATCGAGCGGCCCGTCCCGCTCGCCAGGGCCGCCGCCGTGCACATCGACGGCAGGGACGCCGAGAGGGACGTCGCCGCGGCGGCGGACGCGCTGGGCGCGGCCGACCAGGGCGACGGCGACGCCCAGTTCGTCGTGGACGGGGCGGACGACCACGATCTGCTGTGGTACGCCACCCAGGAGATCGGCAACCTCCTGGAGGAGCTCGGCTGACGGGTGTTCCCGGCAGCCCCTCCCCGGATGTCACCGCGGGGCCGTACCGTCGTGGTCATGGATTCGGGGACGGGGAGAGCCCACATCGTGTGGGACTGGAACGGAACGCTGCTGCACGACATCGACGCGGTCGTCGACGCCAGCAACGCCGCCTTCGCCGAGATCGGGCTGCCGCCCATCACGGCCGCGCGCTACCGGGAGCTGTACTGCGTGCCGGTGCCGCGCTTCTACGAGCGGCTGATGGGACGGCCGCCCACGGAGGAGGAGTGGGCCGAGATGGACGCGGTCTTCCACCGGCACTACTTCGAGCGCGCCGAGAACGCGGGCCTCGCCGAGGGAGCCGCGGAACTGCTCGCCGACTGGCGGGGGGCGGGCTCGACGCAGTCGCTGTGCTCCCTCGCCCCGCACGACCACCTGCTGCCGCTGGTGCGCCGCCACGGCATCGAGGAGCACTTCGTCCGGGTGGACGGCAGCCGCCTCGACGGGCCCAGGCAGGGCAAGGCCCGGCAGATGGCGGCGCACGTGGCGGCGCTCGACGGTTTCGACCCGCGCCGTACCGTGGTGGTGGGCGACGCGGTGGACGACGCGGTGGCCGCGGCCCACGTGGGCGCGAGAGCCGTGCTGTACACCGGCGGCTCGCACAGCCGTGCCAGCCTGGAGGCGGCGGGGGTGCCGGTGGTCGACAGCCTCGCCGAGGCCGTCGAGACGGCCCGGCGCGTGGTCGAGGAGGCGGCGGCGGGGTGAGGCGGGCCGCGGGCCCGCGGACACCGGGGAGGGACGCGAGGCGGCCGGTCCGGCCGCCGTGCCGAGGCGCCGCGAGACCGCACGGGCCCGCGCGGGACCGGGGACCCGGGCCCGCCGCCGGCGCGGACGGCGAGGCCGCCGCGTGCGGAACGTCCGGCGGGACCGCCCGGTTGCTGTCCACTATGGCCAACTCGGCGCTCCTTTTTTGGGGACCGGAGCAGAGCGTCCCTCCAGGGCAGGGCGATAGCCTGACCACGTGATCAGTGTGGTGACCGCGGAAGGCAGTGCCGCCTCCGCTCCGAGCCGCCCGTGCGACAGCGCCCGGGCCGTCACCGATCACGCTTCCCACCGGCATGACGCCCCGCTCCGGCGGACACTGAGTGAGTCGGCGTCACGCTTTCACCACCTTGACGTCACGCAACGGCGCGCGACAGGAGCCAGACGACATGCAGACCAAGCTGGACGAAGAGAAGGCCGAACTGCTCGAACGAGCCGCACGGGTGGCTGAGCAGAGCCCGGCCGGAGCCCACCCGGTTCCGGGTCTGGACTCCGGGACGCTCGGCCCGTACCTCCAGCGCTACTACCTGCACACCGCACCCGAGGACCTCCTCGACCGCGACCCGGTCGACGTCTACGGGGCCGCGGTCTCCCACCTCCGGCTGGCGCAGGAGCGGCCCCAGGGCACCGCGAACGTCCGCGTCCACACGCCGTCGGTCGAGGAGAACGGCTGGACCTGCACCCACACCGTCGTCGAGATCGTCACCGACGACATGCCCTTCCTGGTGGACTCGGTCACCAACGAGCTGACCCGGCAGGACCGCGGCATCCACCTGGTGGTCCACCCCCAGGTGGTCGTCCGCCGCGACGTCACCGGCAGGCTGCTGGAGGTGCTGGACACCAGCCCCGACCCGCAACTGCCGGACGCCGGGGGCCGGGACGACCTTCCGCACGACGCGGCGGTGGAGTCCTGGATCCATGTCGAGATCGACCGCGAGACCGAGCACGACGCCCTGCGGGGAATCGCCGCAGATCTGCGGCGGGTGCTGTCCGACGTCCGCGAGGCGGTCGAGGACTGGCAGAAGATGCGGGCCGCGGCCCTGCGGATCGCCGACGGGCTGCCCGACGAGCCGATCGCGGACGACGTGCCCGAGCAGGAGGTCGAGGAGGCCCGCGAGCTGCTGCGCTGGCTCGCCTCCGACCACTTCACCTTCCTCGGCTACCGCGAGTACGAGCTGACCTCCGAGGCCGGCGCCGACGGTGCCGAGGAGCTGCTGCTCACCGCCGTCCCCGGCACCGGGCTGGGCATCCTGCGCTCCGACCCGCGCCAGGACGGCGACGGCGGCGACGGCGGTGAGGACGGGGACCAGGCGCACGGCGGCTCCCCCGCCTTCAACCGGCTCACCGCGGGCGTCCGCGCCAAGGCCCGCGAGCACCGGCTGCTGGTGCTCACCAAGGCCAACAGCCGCGCCACCGTCCACCGCCCCTCGTACCTGGACTACATCGGGGTGAAGAAGTTCGACGAGGCGGGCAACGTGGTGGGCGAGCGCCGCTTCCTCGGCCTGTTCTCGTCGGCCGCCTACACCGAGTCGGTGCGCCGTGTGCCCGTCATCCGGCGCAAGGTCGAGGAGGTCATCGCCTCCTCCGGCTTCACCCCCGACAGCCACGACGGCCGCGACCTGCTCCAGATCCTGGAGACCTACCCGCGCGACGAGCTCTTCCAGATCCCGGCCGGCGAGCTCCGCGGCATCGTCACCTCCGTGCTGTACCTCCAGGAGCGCCGCAAGCTCCGGCTCTACCTGCGCCAGGACGAGTACGGCCGGTACTACTCCGCGCTGGTCTACCTCCCGCGCGACCGCTACACCACCGCCGTGCGGCTGCGGCTGATCGACATCCTCCTGGAGGAACTGGGCGGCACCAGCGTCGACTTCACCGCCTGGAACACCGAGTCGGTCCTGGCGCGGCTCCACTTCGTCATCCGCGTCCCGCAGGGCACGGACCTGGCCGAGCCGACCGACGCCGACGTCGAACGCATCGAGTCCCGGCTCGCCGACGCCGCGCGCTCCTGGGACGACGGCTTCTCCGAGGCGCTGGTCGCCGAGGTGGGCGAGGAGCAGGCCTCCCGGCTGGCGCACCGCTACGCCCACGCCTTCCCCGAGGGCTACAAGGCGGACTTCCCGCCCCGCGCGGCCGTCGCCGACCTCCAGCACCTCAGGAGGCTGGAGAGCGGGGAGGACGTCAGCGACTTCGCGCTCAGCCTGTACGAGCCGGTCGGGGCGGCCGCCGGGGAGCGCCGCTTCAAGATCTACCGAACCGGTGAGCCGGTCTCCCTCTCCGCGGTGCTGCCGATCCTCCAGGCGCTGGGCGTCGAGGTCGTCGACGAGCGCCCCTACGAGCTGCGCTGCGCCGACCGCTCCCGGGCGTGGATCTACGACTTCGGGCTGCGCGTGCCCGCGGGGCAGGCGCAGAACCTGGACGGCGACGCCCGCGAGCGCTTCCAGGAGGCATTCGCCGCCGTCTGGCGCGGTGACGCGGAGAGCGACGGCTTCAACGCGCTGGTGCTCTCCGCCGGTCTGACGTGGCGTCAGGCGATGGTGCTGCGCGCCTACGCCAAGTACCTGCGGCAGGCCGGTTCACCCTTCAGCCAGGACTACATGGAGGACACCCTCCGCCGGAATGTCCACACCACCCGGCTGCTGGTCAACCTCTTCGAGGCCAGGCTCTCCCCGGAGCGCGCGAGCGCGGGCCACGAGCTGACCGACGGGCTGCTGGAGGAGCTGGACGGGGCGCTGGACCAGGTCGCCTCGCTGGACGAGGACCGCATCCTGCGTTCGTTCCTCACCCTCATCAGGGCCACCCTGCGCACGAACTACTTCCAGCCCCGCGACGAGTCCGGGCGCCCGCACGCCTACGTGTCGATGAAGTTCGACCCGCGGGCCATCCCGGACCTGCCCGCGCCCCGCCCGGCGTACGAGATCTGGGTGTACTCGCCGCGCGTGGAGGGCGTGCACCTGCGGTTCGGCAAGGTCGCCCGCGGCGGTCTGCGCTGGTCCGACCGGCGGGAGGACTTCCGCACCGAGATCCTCGGCCTGGTGAAGGCCCAGGAGGTCAAGAACACGGTGATCGTGCCGGTGGGCGCCAAGGGCGGCTTCGTCGGCAAGCGGCTGCCCGACCCCTCGGTGGACCGCGACGCGTGGCTGGCCGAGGGCATCGCCTGCTACAAGACCTTCATCTCCGGGATGCTCGACATCACCGACAACCTCGTGGGCGGCAAGGTCGTGCCGCCCAAGGACGTGGTGCGGCACGACGGCGACGACACCTATCTGGTCGTCGCGGCGGACAAGGGCACCGCGAGCTTCTCCGACATCGCCAACGAGGTCGCCACCGCCTACGGCTTCTGGCTCGGTGACGCCTTCGCCTCCGGCGGTTCGGCCGGATACGACCACAAGGCCATGGGCATCACCGCCCGCGGCGCCTGGGAGTCGGTCAAGCGGCACTTCCGCGAGCTGGGCCACGACACCCAGACCGAGGACTTCACGGTCGTCGGCATCGGCGACATGTCCGGTGACGTGTTCGGCAACGGGATGCTGCTCAGCGAGCACATCAGGCTGGTGGCCGCCTTCGACCACCGCCACATCTTCCTCGACCCGGACCCGGACCCGGCCGTCTCCTACGCCGAGCGCCGCCGCCTGTTCGAGCTGCCGCGGTCGTCCTGGGCGGACTACGACACCTCGCTGCTGTCGCCCGGCGGCGGAATCCACCCCCGCAGCGCCAAGTCCATCCCCGTCAACGCGCACGTGCGCGAGGCGCTGGGCATCGAGGACGGCGTCACCAAGATGACCCCGGCCGAGCTGATGAAGGCCATCCTCAGGGCGCCGGTGGACCTGCTGTGGAACGGCGGCATCGGCACCTATGTGAAGGCGTCCACCGAGACCCACGCCGACGTCGGCGACAAGGCCAACGACGCGATCCGCGTGGACGGCCGGGACCTGCGGGCCAAGGTCGTCGGCGAGGGCGGCAACCTGGGCCTCACCCAGCTGGGCCGGATCGAGTTCGCGATGAAGGGCGGGCGGGTCAACACCGACGCCATCGACAACAGCGCGGGCGTGAACTCCTCCGACCTGGAGGTGAACATCAAGATCCTGCTCAACTCGGTGGTCGCCGACGGCGACATGACCGTCAAGCAGCGCAACGCCCTGCTCTCCGAGATGACCGACGAGGTCGCCGAGCTGGTGCTGCGCAACAACTACGCGCAGAACGTCGCGCTGGCCAACGGGATGCAGCAGGCGTCCGGCCTCCTCCACGCCCACCAGCGGTTCATGCGGACCCTGGGCCGCGCGGGCAGGCTGGACCGGGAGCTGGAGTTCCTGCCCACCGACCGGCAGGTCCGCGAGCGGCTGACGCACGGCCGCGGCCTCACCCAGCCCGAGCTGGCGGTCCTCCTCGCATACGCCAAGATCGCCCTCTCCGAGGAGCTGGCGGACACCGGCCTGCCGGACGACCCGTACCTCCAGCGGCTGGCGCACGCGTACTTCCCGAGCGCGCTGCGCGAGCGCTTCCCCGAGCGGGTCGAGGGCCATGCGCTGCGCCGGGAGATCATCACGACCGTCCTGGTCAACGACACGGTCAACACCGGCGGGTCGACCCTGGTGCACCGGATGAAGGAGGAGTCCGGGGCGTCGGCGGAGGAGATCGTCCGGGCGCACGTCGCGGCCCGGGAGATCTTCGGCCTGGCCCGCGTCTGGGACGAGGTGGAGGGGCTGGACAACGCGGTCGCCGCCGAGGTCCAGACCCGCATCCGGCTGCACGCCCGGCGGCTGGTCGAGCGCGGCACCCGCTGGCTGCTGAACAACCGGCCGCAGCCGCTGAGGATCGCCGAGACCGTCGAGGTCTTCCGGGACCGGGTGGAGGTGGTCTGGTCCGAGCTGCCCAAGCTGCTCAGGGGCACCGACCTGGAGTGGTTCCAGAGCGTCGAGGACGAGCTGACCGCCGCCGGCGTCCCCGGCGACCTGGCGCTGCGGGTGGCGGGCTTCTCCTCCGCCTTCCCCGCCCTGGACGTGGTGGCCGTCGCCGACCGCACCGGCCGGGAGCTGCTGGACGTCGCCGAGGTGTACTACGACCTGGCCGACCGGCTGGGCATCACCGAGCTCCAGGACCGGGTGAGCGAGCTGCCGCGGGCCGACCGCTGGCAGTCCATGGCCCGCGCGGCGATCCGCGAGGACCTCTACGCCGCCCACCAGCTCCTCACGGCGGACGTGCTGGCCGCCGGGGACGGCGGCGCCACCCCCGACCAGCGCTTCACGGCCTGGGAGGAGAAGAACGCCGCCGTGCTGGGCCGGGCCCGCGCCACCCTGGAGGAGATCCGCAGGTCCGAGACGTTCGACCTGGCGAACCTCTCGGTGGCCATGCGGACGATGCGCACGCTGCTGCGCAGCAACCGCTGAGACGCGCGGAAGGACACGGGGGAGGGGCGGCCGTCCGGCCGCCCCTCCCCCGCGCGCAACCGCTCACACGGGCGGGCTCACTTCACCGCGCCCGCCATCACGCCCGAGACGAACTGCCGCTGGAAGGCGAAGAACACCACGAGCGGGATCACCATCGAGACGAACGCGCCGGAGGCGAGGACGTCGATGTTGTTGCCGAACTGGCGCACCTGCTGCTGGAGGGCGACCGTGATCGGCGGGTTGCCGGAGTCGGCGAAGATCAGCGCCACCAGCATGTCGTTCCACACCCACAGGAACTGGAAGATGCCCAGTGAGGCGATCGCCGGTCCGCCCAGCGGCATGACGACGCGTGTGAACAGCCGCATCTCGCCCGCGCCGTCCAGCCGGGCCGCCTCCAGCAGTTCGCGCGGGATCTCCGCGAAGAAGTTCCGCAGCAGGAAGATCGCGAACGGCAGCCCGAACGCGGTGTGGAAGAGCACCACGCCGATGGTGGTCTCGAAGATGCCCAGCGAGTTGAACAGCTTCGCCACGGGGATCAGCGCGACCTGCACCGGCACCACCAGCAGCCCGACCACCGCCAGGAACCACCAGTCGCGGCCGGGGAAGTCCAGCCAGGCGAAGGCGTAGCCGGCCAGTGCGCCGATGACCACGACCAGCACCGTGGAGGGGACGGTGATGAGCAGGGTGGTCAGCAGGGAGCCGGTGATCGCGTCGTTCTCCAGCAGAGCCTGGTAGTTGGACGCGGTCAGCTGCGACCAGTCGCCCAGCGCCGTCCACCAGCCGGAGGAGGCGATGTCGGAGCGGTCGCGGAAGGACGAGATCAGCAGCCCGGTGGTCGGCAGCAGCCACAGCAGGGCGATCACGACCAGGCCGAAACGCACCGCCCAGTGGCCGGTCAGGGACGCGATCCGCGTGCCGAGCGGCCGCCGGGCCCGTCCCTCCTCCTTCCTCACGGGGGCCGGAGCGGGTGCGGGGGTGGGGCCGGAAGTGGCCTTGGAGAGAGTGCTCACCGTCGGTTCTCCCTCCTCAGACGCCGGATGTTGAAGATCATCACCGGCACCACCAGCAGCAGCAACAGCACCGCGATGGCGCTGCCCGCGCCGTGGTCGGCGTCCGCGCCGAAGGACGTGAGGTACAGCTGGAGGGCCAGCACGTTCGCGTCGGACTGGGTGGCGCCCGGGGCGATGATGTAGACGAGGTCGAAGATCTTCAGCACGTTGATCATCAGGGTGACGAGGACGACCGCGAGCACGGGCGCCAGCACCGGCACCGTGATCCTGCGGAAGACCTGCCACTCGTTCGCGCCGTCCACCCGCGCGGCCTCCAGCAGTTCGCGCGGCACGCCCGCCAGGCCGGCCGCGATCAGCACCATCGCGAAGCCCGCCCACATCCACACGTAGGAGGCGATGATGGCCGGGGTGACCAGGGACGGGCCGAGCCAGCCGATGCCGTTGTAGGCCTCGGTGAAGTTCGAGGCGGGCAGCCGCAGCCGTGCGCCGTCCGCCTCGGCGGGAAGGGTGTAGACGCCGTCCTCGCCGGTGGTGGCGGTGGCGACGACCTTCCCGTCCTTCACCGCCTCGACGGTGATGCCGGCCAGGGCCTTCTCGCCCGGGTCGACGGCGTTCGGTTTCCCGCCGCCGCCCTTGGTGAAGTCCATCCAGACCGTGCCGGTGACCGTGCCGTCGCCGGCGGGTTCGGCGGCCCTGGCCCCGGCGGCGTCGGCGAGGTCCTGCGGCGGCACGCCGACCAGCGGCAGGTTGGCCGGCCCGGTGGCGTCCACCGCGGCGGCGGTGGCGTAGGAGCCGCCTCCGGCCTCCTCGATGCCGGAGTCGGGACGGGGCCGGGCGCCGGGCCAGGCGGAGGCCTCGTTGAAGGTGTCGTGGATGCCCACCCAGACGGCGTTGGCCACGCCGCGGTCCGGGTCCTGCTCGTACACCAGGCGGAAGATGATGCCCGCGGCCAGCATCGAGATGGCCATGGGCATGAAGATGACCAGTTTGAACGCCGTGCCCCAGCGCACCCGTTCGGTCAGCACCGCGAAGATCAGGCCCAGTGCGGTGCAGACGGTCGGGGCGACGACCACCCAGACCGCGTTGTTCTTGATCGCGGTCAGGGTGCCGCCGTCGGTGAACAGCTCGACGTAGTTGCCCAGGCCGACGAAGCCGGTGCCGGACGCGTCGAAGAGGCTGCGGTAGACCGAGTAGACGATGGGGTAGACGACCAGCGCGCCCAGCAGCACCAGCGCGGGCAGCAGGAAGCAGGCGGCCAGCCAGGGGCGGGTGCGGACGACGGAGGCCCGGCGCGGAGTCTCGGGGACGGACGGGCCCGGCAGGCCTGGGGCCGCCGGGCCGCCCGCTGTGGCGGTCGACATGGCAGTCGCTCCGTCCCGCGTCAGTCGCCGTACGCCTTGGCCGCGGCGGCCTCCAGCTCGCGCTGGGCGCCCTCCACGTCCTCGGGGTCGGCCAGGAAGTCCTGGAGCGCCTTCCACTCGCCCTCGCCCTTGGTGCCGCCGAAGGAGGCCGGCGCCTGGTCGGACATGTCGAAGCGGAAGTCGTCGCCCGCGGCGATCAGCGCCTCGGCGATGTCGCGCTGCACCTCGTCGGGGTAGGCGGAGGTGTCCAGCTCCTTGTTGGGGGAGATGAAGCCGCCCTGCTCGGCCCAGATCGCCGCGGCGTCGGTGGAGGCCAGGAAGGTGAGCAGGGCGTGGGCGCCCTTGCCGTCCTTCAGCGCCACCGCCGCGTCGCCGGCGCTGACCACGGGGGCCTTGTCACCGACCGCCGGGAAGGGGAAGACCTTGGCGTCCTCGCCGATCTTCGCCTCGGTGTCGGCGATGTTGACGGCGACGAAGTCGCCCTCGTAGACCATCGCGGCCTTCGGGGCCTGGGGGTCGGCGAAGACCTGGGTGACGGACTTGGGGAACTCCGTCCGCAGCGCGCCGCTGTTGCCGCCCGCGAGCAGCCGCTTCTCGCCGAACAGCTCGCCGAGGGTGGTCAGGGCCTCCTTGACGGAGGGGTCGGTCCACTTGATCTCGTGCCTGGCGAGCCGGTCGTACTTCTCGGGGCCCGCCTGGGAGAGGTAGATGTTCTCGAACCAGTCGGTGAGCGTCCAGCCGTCCGCGCCGCCGACCGAGACCGGCTGGACGCCGGAGTCGGAGATCGTCCGGGCGGTCTCGAGGAACTCGTCCCAGGTCTTGGGCTCGCTCACGCCCGCGTTCTCGAAGGCGGTGGTGTTGTACCAGACCAGGGACTTGTTGGCGGCCTTGAAGTAGACGCCGTACTGCTCGCCCTCGTGGGCGCCGAGGTCCCGCCAGCCCTGGGAGAAGTTCTTGTCGAGCTGTTCGCGGGTGGCGTCGTCGAGCGGCTTGAGCCAGCCCTTCTCGGCGAACTGCTTGAGCACGCCGACCTGGGGCAGCATCGCCACGTCCGGCGGCGCGCCGCCCTCGATCTTGGAGCCGAGGAAGGTGGCCACGTTGTCGCCGGTCGGCACGAGGTCGACCTCCGCGCCCGTGCGCTTCTCGAACTCCTCCAGGACCTTGCCGAACCTCTTCTGCTCCTCACCGGTCCAGACCGCGGCGACCTGGAGGCTCTCCCCGTCCAGCTTGGGGAGGTCGACGGTGGGTTTCCGGCTCTGGGTGCTCTTCCCGGGCCCCTTGTCGCCGTCCCCGTCTCCGCTCCCCCCGCCGCAGGCCGCGGTGAGGGAGAGAGCCAGTGCCGCGACCAGTGCGGCGCCCGCTCTCGCGGCCCGCGATCGAGTTGCATGGACAGAAGTGCGCATTGCTCACCGTCCCCAACTGTGGGCGCCGGCCGGTGGTCGGCCGGCCGTGCCGTACGTCCCGTGTGATCAGTCCTACGCCCCGACACCTTGCCGGGCAATAGCGGTTTACGTGTCAACCCGCTGTTCGTGACCGTGTCGTGATCCTCGGGTTTCCCAACTCCCTTTCTAGTTAAGTGCTTTGGCCGGTGTCACAGGGTTTCCCGGGGTGTCCCGGAGCCGTTCGGCGCGCCGCCGTCACAGGAGCGGCGGGGCGGCCGCGGCGCCGGCCTCGCGCGCGGCGCGCTCGATCGCGCTGGCCAGCAGCGCCAGATCGGTGGGCCCGTTGCCGAGTTCGCGGACGGGCCTGCGGGCGGGCGGGTCACCGGCCCGGGCCCAGTCCAGGGGGACCACCGTCGGCCGCAGGGTCGCGGTCCTCGGTATACGGCCCGTCACCCGGCCCGTCTGGAAGGCGGTCGACGAGCCGTCGGGCAGGTGCAGCACACCGCGCCCGGGCTGCGGCCCGCCGTCGGGGTCGTCGGAGCCCAGCGACACCCGCAGCGCCGCCCCCCGGTCCGCAGCGGTCCGTGCCGTGCGGTCCGGGCGGCCGGTGGCGGCCACCAGGTGCATCCCCAGCCGGGCGCCGTCCCGCGCCACGGCCTCCAGCGCCCGGACCACCGAACCGGCCGCGGGACGGCCGGGGTTGCCCAGGGCGGGATCGACCAGCGTGTCGAAGTCGTCGACGAGGACCACCAGACGCGGCAGCGGTCCGGAAGCGGCCGGCGCCGGGGCCTGGCCGCGGGCCCGGAGCTTGAGGGCGCCGAGACCGGTCTCGGACCGCGGGGCCGGGCCCGTCCCGCCCGTGGGGAGGCCGTCGCCGGCCCGGCGCTGCGCGACCACCCGGGCGACGGCGCCGGCGGCGACGGCCCGCCGGGCCTCCAGCGCCGCGTGCGCCTCGTAGGAGTGGTCGCCGAGCAGCTCCGCGCGGCGCTTCAGCTCGCCGCTGAGGGCCTGGGCGAACTCCCGCATCCGCACCGGGTCGCCGGCGGCCAGGTACGTCGAGGCGTGCGGCAGGTCGCCGCAGATCCGCAGGCCGTCCCCGTCGCCGTCCACGAGGACCAGGGAGAGCCGGTCGGGGCGCTCCCCGGCGGCCAGCGAGGCGGCCAGCGAGCGCAGCAGTTCCGTCTTGCCCGTCCCGGCCGCGCCGCTGACCAGCACGGGGCCGCCGGCCGCCACCAGGTCCGCGCTCACCGGGCCGCGCGGCCCGGCGCCGAGGACCGCGCCGGCCCGCGGTCCGGCCGGCGCCGGGGGAGCGGCCGGGTCCCCCGGATCGGTCCAGCGGGCCAGCAGCGCGGCGGGCGTGGCCCGGGCCAGGCCCAGTTCCTCCAGGAGGCGGGAGCTCGCCGGCAGCGGTGCGGGACGGGCCGACGCCGCGCCGCCGCCCTCGTCCGCCTCGCGCAGCGGGGCCAGCGCCCGCGCCAGGCGCTCGGCCCAGGCGTCCGAGACGCCGTCCACGGTCGCCACGGGGGCGTCGGCCGGGTCCGCGCCGCGGCGCACCACCCGGACCGCCGTGGCGACGTCGCCGCTGAGCAGGCCGGTGGTGCCGCAGAGCCGGAAGGCGGGGGAGGCGGCGGCCGCGGCCTCCAGGGTGACGGCGAGCGGGGAGGCGGGGGTGGCGGCCGGGGTCTCGGCCAGGCACAGCAGGTGGACGCCGGCGGTCGGCCCGTGGGCCGCCAGCCGCTCCACGGCCTCGCGCAGCTCGGCCGTTCCGGGGTCGCCGTCGACCACGGCGACCGTCAGGGGGCCGGTGCCCGGATCCCGCTGCTCCGGCCGCTCGTCCAGCAGCCGGAGCAGCTCCCCGGTGCGGGCGGCGGCCTGCTCGTGGTCGTAGGCCAGCAGCAGGCGGCAGTCCTGGCCGCGGGCCGGCCGCAGGTGCGGCAGCCAGCCGAGCCAGGACCAGTCCGCGTGCGCCCGGTCCGGGGCCAGCAGCACGATCTCCAGGCTGCCGGGTCCGTGGAGGGCGGCGAGCTGGGCGAGCACCGAGCGCGCCAGCGGCAGCAGCCGGGCCCGGGGGCCCGCCAGCCCCAGCGAACCGGACTCCCGCAGGCCGACGGTGACCGGGGCGACGCCCCCGCCCGCGCGGCGGGTGGTGCCGAGACGGACGGCCAGCGCGTCGGGGTGGCCCGGGCCGCGCTCCCACAGCCGGGGGCCCGGCCCCAGCGCGGTGAGCAGGATCTCCGACGGGTCGGGCCACCGCTCGTCGTCCGGCGGCGCCGCGGCGGACGACGGGGCGGCCGGCCACGCCGTCCCCGCCCGGTCGTCCCCCTCCGTCCGGCCTCCGGTGAGCCACCGCGTCCAGGCGCCCAGACCGCCGCGCCCGCGCCGCTCGCCCGGAGCCCCGCCGCGCGGCCGGACGACCCCGGCGCCGTGGGTGCCCCCGCCGCCGGGGAAGGGGTGGTGGCCGGTGTGCCCGTGCCCGGTCTCCCCGGGCGTCCCGCCGCGGCCGGGCACGTACGGGGTGGCCGGCCCGTCCGGCGCGGCGGGGAGCGTCGCACGGCCCAGCCCGGCGACCGTTCCGCCGGCGGGCGCCTGGGGCCGGGCGGGACGCAGGGGGGAGGCGCCCGTCCCGGCCGTGGTGGCCGTGTCCGGGGCGATCCGCAGCCGGCCCTCGCCGTCCGGGACGGTGGGCAGGGCGGACGGTGCGGACGGTGCGCCCGGTGCGCCGTCCGCGCCGGGCTCGGCCCGCAGCCGCACGGCGGACTCGCCCAGCCGCAGCGTCGCGCCCGGCGGGAGGGGGACGGGACGGTCGTGGACGGGGACGCCGTCCACCGTCGTGCCGTTGGTGGAGGCCAGGTCGGTGACGGTCACCTCGCCGGTGTCGGCCACGGTGACCAGGCAGTGCAGCCGGGAGACGTCCGGGTCGTCCAGCGGCACGTCGGCCTCGGCGGAGCGGCCCACGCGCACCTGCCCGCCCCGCAGCAGGTGGACGCCGCCCGCGTCCGGCCCGGCGACCACGTGCAGCCGGGCGCGGGTGCCGGCGGGCGCCGGGCCGTGGCCCCAGGGGGCGGCAGGCCCGTACAGGGAGACCACCGCGCCGTCCACCAGCGGCGGAACCCCGAGGATCTGGCGCGCCGGGTCCAGCCGCTGGGCTCCGGCGAACACCGGCACCGCGTCCCCGGAGCCGGCGGCGGGGGCGACGCCGGCCGAGGCGGCGGTGGCCGCGAGGGCGCCGGTCACGGCGGAGAGGGCGGTACCGGGAGGGGCGGTCACCAGCACGTCGCACCCGCTCGCGGTCTGTTCCGCGGAGCCGCCCCGCGGCCCGAGGACAGTCAGCCGGATCTGCATCGACATCGGCCCCTTCAGTCCTGTGATGCTGGGTGCATCCTCGCACCGTCCACTGTCACCGCGCCCGCGGTCCCCGATCGAATGATCTTGATTGGTCGGCTGTGCTCGCAAATGTGGCCGGTAATTGCCTGTCCGCTGAGCGTTTCCCTCCGATGCGGACCGCTGCCCGGTGGCCGCCGTGGGGCAACCGCCCACCGGTGCGGTGCGTCCCAGACGGAGGACGGCGGAACGGCCCGGAGGACGCCGGGGAGCGGCGGGGAACGGAACCGGAACGGCCGGAATGCGGAGAAAGGGCGGAGAAAGGACGGAGGCGGGGGAGGAACCGGGAGAAGACGGGAAGGGGTCCGGCACCGGGCGAACCGGCCCCGTCCGGTGCGTCCCGGCCCGTAGGACCTCCTTCCCCTCGGCATTACAGTGGGCCGACGGGGCGCCCGCCGGGGGCGCCCGGGAGCACCGATCACGACCAGGGAGCGCAGACGTGCGGCCGGTAGGCAGCAAGTACCTGCTCGAAGAGCCGCTCGGACGCGGCGCGACGGGCACCGTCTGGCGTGCGCGTCAGAGGGAAGCGGCGGGCGCCGAGGCGGCCGTGGCCGGGCATCCCGGCGAGACGGTCGCGATCAAGGTGCTCAAGGAGGAGCTGGCGCACGATCCGGACGTGGTGATGCGCTTCCTGCGCGAGCGCTCCGTCCTGCTCCGACTCACCCACCCCAACATCGTCCGCACCCGCGACCTGGTGGTCGAGGGCGACCTGCTCGCCCTCGTCATGGACCTGATCGACGGGCCGGACCTCCACCGCTACCTGCGCGAGAACGGGCCCCTCTCACCGGTCGCCGCCGCGCTGCTGACCGCCCAGATCGCCGACGCGCTGGCCGCCAGCCACGCCGACGGGATCGTCCACCGGGATCTGAAACCGGCCAACGTGCTGCTCGCCGGGTCCGAGGACGATCCGGCGGGTCTGCGCCCGATGCTCACCGACTTCGGCATCGCGCGCCTCGCCGACTCCCCGGGGCTGACCCGCACCCACGAGTTCGTCGGCACCCCGGCGTACGTGGCGCCCGAGTCCGCCGAGGGACGGCCGCAGACCTCCGCGGTGGACATCTACGGCGCGGGCATCCTGCTGTACGAGCTGGTCACCGGCAGACCGCCGTTCGGCGGCGGCACCTCCCTGGAGGTCATCCAGCGGCATCTGACCGAGGAGCCGCAGCGCCCCGGCAACGTGCCCCTGCCGCTGTGGACGGTCATCGAGCGCTGTCTGCGCAAGAACCCCGACGAGCGGCCCGGCGCGGAGAACCTCGCCCGCGCCCTGCGGACGGTCGCCGCGGGCGTCGGGGTGCACGCCACGCCCGAGCAGGCCGAGGCGGCGATGGGCGTCGCCGCGCTGCTGGGCCCCGACCCGTCGCCCGCCCCGGTGCCCGGGGGGCCGCAGGGCCCGGCCGTCCCGCCCGGCGCGTCGGACCCCACCCAGGTGCTGCCGGCGTCGGGCGGTCCCGGGGGCGGCCCCGCGCACGATCCCGAGGCCGCCACCAGCGTCCTGCCGCAGACGGGCGGCCCGGGGCAGGGAGGGGGCCGGGGCGGTTCCGACGCCGACGCCACCCGTGTCCTGCCGCCCGTGCCGGGCGGCCCGCCCGGACAGGGCGACGGGCCGCGGCCGGAGGACCCGCACCCCTGGCAGAACCAGTTGCGCGCCGCGCGGGACCGCAACGAGCAGACCCAGTTCCAGCCGCTCGACCCGGAGCTGGACCCGCTGCGCCGCCGTCCCCGGCGCCGCCCGGCCCCGCAGCCCCAGCAGCCTCCCCAGCCCCCGCGGCAGCAGCCGCAGCCGACACCCCAGCCGGCGCCCCAGCCGCGCCGGCGGCAGGCGCAACCGCAGCAGCAGCCGTACACGCCCGCCCCGCCCCGGCGGCCCGAGCCGCAGCCGCAGCGGTACGAGCCCCCGCGCCCGTCCGCGCCCCAGCGCGCCCCCCGGCAGCCGCGGCAGCGCAGCTCCAGCCCCATGCGCATCCCCGGGCTCGGCTGCCTCAAGGGCTGCCTGTTCATGGTGCTGATCGTCGTCCTGGTCTGCGTCCTGGTGTGGAACTTCACGCCGCTGCCCGAGTGGTGGGACCAGGGCAGGCAGTTCTGGGAGGACACCAAGGCCTGGTTCGACGACGCCTGGACGTGGCTGGAGAACCTGGTGGGCGCCGGCCAGGAGGCCGCCGACAACGTCAAGGACGTCCAGAACGACATCCAGGACGTGCAGGACGGCATCCAGGACGTGCAGGACAACCTGCCGGACGTCCCGGGCGGCAACGGCTGAGCCGGCGGCCGGGACGGCGGGCAGGGCGACGGCAGGGCGGCGACTCAGGCGCTTTGTCGACTTTCGGGCCCGGATTTCCGCCGCCACGGTGACGGTTGCCGCCATCCGAGGGGCATGACACCCCTTCGGCCGCGTAGTTTTGTCGCCATGTCACGGAAGATCGGCAGTCGGTACACCGCCCACCAGATCCTGGGTCGCGGCAGCGCCGGCACGGTGTGGCTGGGCGAGGGGCCGCAGGGGCCCGTCGCCATCAAGCTGCTCCGCGAGGACCTGGCCGCGGACCAGGAGCTGGTGGGCCGCTTCGTCCAGGAGCGCACCGCGCTGCTCGGACTGAACCACCCGCGCGTCGTGGGCGTGCGCGACCTGGTGGTCGACGGCAACGACCTCGCCCTCGTCATGGACCTCGTGCGCGGCACGGACCTGCGCACCCGGCTGGAGCGCGAGCGCCGCCTCGCGCCGCAGGTGGCGGTGGCCGTCGCCGCCGACGTCGCCGACGCGCTGGCCGCCGCCCACGCGGCCGGGATCGTCCACCGCGACGTCAAGCCCGAGAACGTCCTGCTCGACGTCCACGCCCCGGCCGGCCCGGGCGGCGCGCCGCCCGCGCTGCTCACCGACTTCGGCATCGCCAAACTGATCGACGCGCCCAGCCGCGGCAACGGCAGCCGGGTGGTCGGCACCCCCGACTACGTCGCCCCCGAGATCGTCGAGGGCCTGCCGCCGCGGGCCTCCGTCGACGTCTACGCCCTGGCCACGGTGCTCTACGAGCTGCTCGCCGGCTTCACGCCCTTCGGCGGCGGGCACCCCGGCGCCGTCCTGCGGCGGCACGTCACCGAGCGCGTCGCCCCGCTGCCGGGCGTCCCGGACGAGCTGTGGCAGATCGTCCACCAGTGCCTGGCCAAGGCCCCCGCCTCCCGGCTGCGCGCCTCGGAGCTGGCGGCGCGGCTGCGGGAGCAGCTCCCTGCGCTGGCCGGTCTCCCGCCGCTCGACATCGACGAGCCGGAGCCGGAGCCGGAACCGTACGGGGAGTACGGCGGCTACGAGAGCGCGCAGTACGCCGCCGAGCCGTACGACGCCCCCGCGCGCGGCGCCGTCCCGCTCGTGCACGGCTCCGCGCCCGACTCCACCCGCGACACCCACACCAGCATGCGCGTCCCCGGCGCGGACGAGCTGGCGGGCGGCGCCCACGGCACGGCCCGCGCCCCCCGTATGCCGGGCATCCCGCGGGCCGGCTCCGCACGGCACCGGGCGGCCGAGCGCCGCCGCCGCATCCGGCTGGGCGTCACGGCCACGGCCGTCGCGGCGGCGCTGGGGGTGGGCGGCTGGCTGGCCCTGGCCGGCGGCGGGGACGACGGTCCCGCGGTTCCCTCCCGCTCGGAGAGCGACCAGCCGGAAGGGTCCTGACCAGGGCGGATGCCCCTTTCGGGGCATCCGCCCGGTTACCGGCCGGTCGGGGGCGGCCGCCGGGACGGCGGCAACGCCTCCTCCAGCCGTTAGTCTGGATGCGTGGCAGTCGTCGACGTATCCGAAACACTGAAGTCCCTCACCTCGACCATGGAGTCGATCGAGGCCGTCCTGGACCTCGACAAGATGAGGGCCGACATCGCCGCGCTCGAAGAGCAGGCGGCGGCTCCTTCCCTCTGGGACGACCCCGATAACGCCCAGCAGGTCACCAGCAGGCTCTCCTTCCTCCAGGGGCAGCTCCGCAAGGTGGAGGAGCTGCACGGCCGGATCGACGACCTGGAGGTGCTGTTCGAGCTGGCCGAGGCCGAGAACGACGCCGACGCCCGGGCCGAGGCCGAGGCCGAGCTGAAGTCGGTCCAGAAGGCCGTGGACGAGCTCGAGGTCCGCACCCTGCTCTCCGGCGAGTACGACCCCCGCGAGGCCATGGTCAGCATCCGCGCCGAGGCGGGCGGCGTGGACGCCGCCGACTTCGCCGAGCAGCTCATGCGGATGTACCTGCGCTGGGCCGAGCGCAAGGGCTACCCGACGGAGGTCCTCGACACCTCCTACGCCGAGGAGGCGGGCATCAAGTCCACCACCTTCACGGTCAAGGCCCCCTACGCCTACGGCACCCTCTCCGTCGAGCAGGGCACCCACCGCATGGTGCGCATCTCGCCCTTCGACAACCAGGGCCGCCGCCAGACGTCCTTCGCGGGCGTCGAGGTGCTGCCGGTCGTGGAGCAGACGGACCACATCGAGATCCCGGAGAACGAGATCCGCATCGACGTGTTCCGCTCCTCCGGCCCCGGCGGCCAGTCGGTCAACACCACCGACTCGGCGGTCCGGATCACGCACCTGCCGACCGGCATCGTGGTCTCCTGCCAGAACGAGAAGTCCCAGATCCAGAACCGCGCCGCCGCCATGCGCGTCCTCCAGGCCCGCCTCCTGGCGCACCGCCGGGCGGAGGAGCAGGCCAAGATGGACGCCCTCAAGGGCGACGGCGGCAACTCCTGGGGCAACCAGATGCGTTCGTACGTCCTCCAGCCGTACCAGATGGTCAAGGACCTCCGCACCGACTACGAGGTCGGCAACCCCCAGGCCGTTCTCGACGGCGACATCGACGGCTTCCTGGAGGCGGGCATCCGCTGGCGCAAGCAGCAGGAGCAGGAACAGAAGCAGAACGTCGGCTGATCCCCGGCCGGTCCCGTATGTCGCGGTCCGGTCACAACCCGGACCGGATACTCCCCAAGTGCCCTTCCGTACTGGACATTTCGGTTTGGCCCGGCTTGACGGCGGTGCGACGGCTGGGAAAGCATGCGGTTTGGCATGCGCGTGTTCGGGGCGCGTGGGCACGGGGGCGGGCAGAGCCCGATCGACGATCGCCGGACGGCTCGGCGCATGACACCCCCCGGCACGCAGGAAGCTCCGCACGGCTGCCCCACTGACGATGACCACTACTGGGGGTAGTTGGCATATGACGAAATCCACGACGCGGCTGCGTGTCGCGCGTGTCGCCGCGGGTGCGGTGTTCCTGGCCGGTGCGTCCCTGACCGCCGTCGGCACCGCCTCGGCGCTGGAGGTCGGCGCGGCCCTGGAATTCGGCGTGATGGGCGAGACCGAGGGCGCCACCGAGGGTGCCCTGGAAGGCATCACCCAGGGCAACACCAACCAGGGCAACGAGAACCAGGGCAACACCAACCAGGGCAACGAGAACCAGGGCAACACCAACCAGGGCAACACCAACCAGGGCAACGAGAACCAGGGCACCACCACCGGCGCCGACCCGGAGCCCGAGCCGGAGCCGGAGCCCGAGCCCGAGCCCGAGCCGGAACCCGAGCCGGAGCCGGAACCCGAGCCGGAGCCGGAGCCGGAGCCCGAGCCCGAGCCCGAGCCGGAGCCGGAGCCCGAGCCGGAACCCGGGCCGGGTGACCCGGGTGCCGACGGCGGTGCCACCGGCGGTTCGGGCGACGGCGGGGACGACCCCAACACCTGCGTCCTGGACGAGGACTCCGTGAGCTGCGGCGACGGCACCGACACCGACTCGGTGGGCACCAAGCCGATCAGCCAGGAGAAGCCGAAGGAGGAGCTGGCCGAGACCGGTGCCACCGAGACGGCCTTCCTCCTGATCGGTGCCGCGACGATGATCGCGGGCGGTGTCGCCTTCCGGCTGATGCCGCGCATGGCGGGCCGCCGCACGGCCGCCTGAACCACCCGCTCGGTACGCGTCCGTCACAGCCGGTGACGGAACGCGGAAACGCGGACGAGGGCCCGGGGCGCGTACGCGCCCCGGGCCCTCGCGGGTGTCGGGCTCTCGTGGGTGTCTCGGATGTCCGTGGTGTTCCCCGCCCGCTGTCCGGGCCTCGGCGGCGCCGGCGGGGCGGGTGCGGGCCCCGGGGGCCCTCGCGGCGGGCTACGCCGTCGCCTGGCGCGCCAGCAGGGCCACCGCGATCAGGGTGAGCAGCAGGGCGGCCAGCGCCGCCGGGGAAAGGGATCCCAGCACCGAGAACAGCCCGTTCTCCTGGTGGAACCGCTCGCGGTGTGCGCGGCACACCTTGCAACGGCCCTCGCTCACCGGCCCTGCGCAGTTGGCGCACACCAGTCGGTCGCACGTCATGCGATGTCCTCCTTATGTAGCGCCAACGCCGCCGGGCGGCGTTCTGTTCCCGGTCCGTTGTCCCACATTGTTCCCGGAGGGCCCGGAAGGGACGCCTCCACCGCCTCCACTGTGCCAGGAGCGGCCCCGGAGCGCAGAGGGTGGCGGTCAATGCCTGGATTGTGCCTGATGTTCCGGTGGGCAAACCCGTCAACACCGGATGCCGACTGCGGCCCTCGCCGCGCATCGCGTAGTGTCACCCCACCGACGGGGAACCACTCCGCGGCTCCCGCTGCCCCTACCCAGGTCGACGTGGTGTAAATCCGTGATCCGATTCGACAACGTCTCGAAGTTCTACCCCAAGCAGAACCGCCCCGCCCTCCGCGACGTCTCGCTGGAGATCGAGCGCGGCGAGTTCGTCTTCCTGGTGGGCTCATCCGGCTCGGGCAAGTCCACCTTCCTGCGGCTGATCCTCCGCGAGGAGCGCGCCAGCCACGGGCAGGTGCACGTCCTCGGCAAGGACCTCGCCCGCCTGTCCAACTGGAAGGTGCCGCACATGCGGCGCCAGATCGGCACCGTCTTCCAGGACTTCCGGCTGCTCCCCAACAAGACGGTGGGGGAGAACGTCGCCTTCGCCCTGGAAGTGATCGGCAGGTCGCGCGGCGACATCCGCAAGTCCGTCCCCCAGGTGCTCGACCTGGTCGGTCTCGCGGGCAAGGAGGACCGCATGCCCGGCGAGCTGTCCGGTGGTGAGCAGCAGCGCGTCGCCATCGCCCGGGCGTTCGTCAACAAGCCGAAGCTGCTCATCGCCGATGAGCCGACCGGCAACCTCGACCCGCAGACCTCCGTCGGCATCATGAAGCTGCTGGACCGGATCAACCGCACCGGGGCGACCGTGGTCATGGCCACCCACGACCAGCAGATCGTCGACCAGATGCGCAAGCGCGTGATCGAACTAGAGAAGGGCCGTCTCGTGCGCGACCAGTCGCGCGGTGTCTACGGCTACCAGCACTGAAAGGACGCCATGCGCGCCCAGTTCGTACTGTCGGAGATCGGCGTCGGTCTCCGTCGCAACCTCACGATGACCTTCGCGGTGATCGTCTCCGTCGCCCTCTCGCTGGCCCTGCTCGGCGGTGCGCTGCTCGCCCGCGAGCAGGTCGACAGCATGAAGGGGTACTGGTACGACAAGGTCCAGGTGTCGATCTACCTCTGCAACGAGAACGACGCCGAGACCGACCCCAACTGCACCAGGGGAGCGGTCACCGCGCAGCAGAAGCGGCAGATCCTGGCGGACCTCAAGAAGCTCGACATCGTCGACCGGGTCTACCACGAGACCGCGGAGCAGGCGTACAAGCACTACCAGGAGCAGTTCAAGGACTCCCCGCTGGCCGATTCGCTGACCCCGGACCAGATGCAGGAGTCCTACCGCGTCAAGCTGAAGGACCCGACCAAGTTCGAGGTCATCAGCACCGCCTTCTCCGGCCGTGAGGGCGTCCAGGAGGTGCAGGACCAGAGGAACCTCCTGGAGAACCTCTTCCGGATGCTCAACGGCATGAACTGGGCGGCCCTCGGCCTGATGGGCCTGATGCTGATCGTCGCCCTGCTGCTGATCGTCAACACCGTGCGGGTGGCGGCGTTCAGCCGGCGCCGGGAGACGGGGATCATGCGGCTGGTGGGCGCCTCCAGCTTCTACATCCAGATGCCGTTCATCGCGGAGGCCGCCTTCGCGGGCCTGCTGGGCGCCGTCGGGGCCACCGTGCTGCTGGTGGTCAGCCGCTACCTCCTGATCGACGGGGGCCTCGCCCTGGCCGAGCAGATGCCGCTGATCAACTTCATCGGCTGGGACGCCCTGTTCAAGGTGCTCCCGCTGGTCTTCGTGGTCGGTGTGCTGATGCCCTCGCTGGCCGCCTTCTTCACCCTGCGTAAGTACCTGAAGGTGTGACGAGGGGCGTGAACCCGGGGCGCCCGGGGGCGGTTCGGACGCCCCCGGGCGCCGCCCGGATGTGACCGGCGACGCAGCGGACGCGCGGGCGACCTTCCGTGTGACGCCCGTCCGTGTCCTAGACTCCGCAGCATGTCGGGTCCGTCGATGTTCGCCCCACGAGACTTTGTCCGGACCGCCAGCGGGTCCGCGGACGGCGGGCGCCGCCCTCACCGCGTCCTCCGCGGGGCCGGACTGACCCTGGTCTTCGTGACCGTACTGGCGACCGGGGCCGTCACCGAATCGTGGGGAGGCGTCACCCAGGGTGACGCGTCTCCGGTGAGCCCGCGACCGCCCCGGCCGGGTGAGGACGGACCTCCGCGGGACGGCGGGGAGGGCGGCGCGCACGACGCCGAGGAGCTCGTCAGCCGCAGCGGCGACCGCTGGTCCGCCGCCTACACCGCCCGCGAGTACGAGGGAGTGCGCAGGGCCCTGGACGGCGAGTACGTGGGCGTCGGCATAACCGTCCGCAGTTCGTCCGCCGACCGGATCGAGGTCGCCCGCGTCCAGCCGGGCAGCCCCGCCGACGAGGCGGGGATCCGGGCCGGCGACCGGCTGCTCGGCGTCGACGGCACCGGCACCGCAGGCCGTCCCGTCACCGATGTCGTGGCCCTGCTGCGCGGCGGCCGGTCGGCGGCCGGATCCCCGCCCGGCAGCGAGGTCGTCCTCGGCCTCGAACGGGACGGCCGCACCTGGAAGGAGAGACTCAGACGGGCCCGGCTGGCCGTCGAGACCGTCACCGTCTCCCCCCTCGGCGGCGACGTCACCCGCATCCGCGTCGACTCGTTCACCAAGGGCTCCGGCGACCGGGTGCGGCGCGCGGCCGACCGCCTTCCGCCGGACGAGGGGATCCTGCTCGACCTGCGGGGCAACCCCGGCGGCCTGGTCGCCGAGGCCGCCGACGCCGCCTCCGCCTTCCTCGACGGCGGCCTCGTCGCCACCTACGGGGACGGCGAGGTCCGGCACGCCCTCCACGCCGACCCCGGCGGGAACACCGGCTCCCCGCTGGTGGTGCTGGTCGACGGCGGCACGATGAGCGCCGCCGAACTGCTGACCGGGGCCCTGCAGGACCGCGGGCGCGCGGTCGTGGTCGGCACCCGCACCTTCGGCAAGGGAACGGTGCAGGTCCCCCTGGAGCAGCCGGACGGCTCGGTGGCCGAGGTGACCGTCGGGGAGTACGCCACCCCCTCCGGCCGGACCGTCGAGGAGGAGGGCATCACCCCCGACCTGGAGGTGCGTCCCGGCGAGAACGCGCTGGAGGAGGCCCGCACGGTATTGAGTGGCCTCGGCACCCGGTCGTAGTGGGACAATGACCCGGCTATGGCTAAAGAGACGGGTCGCAAACTCATCGCGCAGAACAAGAAGGCGCGGCACGACTACCTCATCCTCGACACCTACGAGTGCGGGCTGGTGCTCACCGGCACCGAGGTGAAGTCGCTGCGGCAGGGCCGCGCGTCGCTGGTGGACGGGTTCGCCCAGATCGACGGCGGTGAGGCATGGCTGCACAACGTCCACATCCCCGAGTACGCCCAGGGGACGTGGACCAACCACAGCGCGCGGCGCAAGCGGAAGCTGCTGATGCACCGCGCGGAGATCGACAAGCTGATCGGCAAGCTCCAGGAGACGGGTCTGACGCTGGTGCCGCTCCAGCTGTACTTCAAGGAGGGGCGGGCCAAGGTCGAGATCGCGCTGGCGCGGGGCAAGAAGGAGTACGACAAGCGGCAGGCGCTGCGGGAGCGGCAGGACCGGCGCGAGGCCGAGCGGGTGATGTCCGCCGTGCGGCGGCGGCAGCGGGCGTAGCCGTCCTCCACGGCCGGGCGCGCGCCGGCGTCGGCCCGTCCGCCGCGCCGCCCGGCCGCCCGCACGCGTGGGGCGGATCGTCCGGCGGGGAACAATCCGGTGCCCGCCCCGGTT
Organism: Streptomyces glaucosporus; assembly: GCF_039533345.1. Lineage (NCBI taxonomy): Bacteria > Bacillati > Actinomycetota > Actinomycetes > Kitasatosporales > Streptomycetaceae > Streptomyces > Streptomyces glaucosporus. Next base: position 44,445 of record NZ_BAAATJ010000008.1, read on the forward strand.
GGACCATGCGTACGGCGGTCGGCGCGGGTCGCCCGGACGGTTCCCCGGCGGGGAACGCACTGGCAGCCTCTTGCGTTGATCCCGTACAATGGCAGCAGCGCCATCCGGCTCCGGCCGGATGTGCTTGTCAACTCAACATGGGGATGATCGGTTTCGACAGCGGCTGTTGAAGCAGGGGAAGCGAGCCGAGGAACGCGGCAATGATCTCGTTAACCATGTGCCGCGAAAAAATAATCGCCAACACCAAGCGCGATTCCTTCGCCCTCGCTGCCTGATCAGCGACTGGTGAAGTGTCAGCCCAGGGGCGTTCCCGCCCTGGATCCTGGCATCAGCTAGGGAACTCACCACCCATCCCGGTCACGGGGGTGTGTGGGACATCCAACAGTGACTGAGCCCGTCGGCAGCTTGTCCGCGTGACTGCCGGGGCTGAGAAAATCACAGCGGACTGCGCTCGGAGAAGCCCTGGTTCTGCACCGTTGGACGCGGGTTCGATTCCCGCCATCTCCACTGACGAAAGCGGCGGGAGAGTCCTCTGACTCTCCCGCCGCTTTCGTTGTGTCCCCCCCGGTACGGGCGCGTCCCGCCGCCGGCGCGGGGGCGCGGACGGGCGGGACGCGCCGCACAGGGACGGACGTCACGGGGTCCTCCGCCGGCCCGCGACCGCCACCAGGGCCGCTGCCGCGGCGAGCGCCGCGGCGGCCGGCGGCACCGTGTACCCCCACGAGCCGCCCAGGTGCTCCGCCGCCCAGCCGCCCGCCGCCGAGCCGGCGGCTATCCCGCCCAGCAGCGCGGTGACGGCCAGGGTCATCCCCTCGTTGAGCCGGCCGGGCGGGGTCAGCCGCTGGACCAGCGTCATCCCGGTGACCATCGCCGGGGCCGTCGCCATCCCGGCGGCCAGCAGCGCGGGAGCCAGTACCAGCAGGCTGCCGGCGGCCGAGGCGGACAGCGGCAGCGCCATCAGGACGGCCATGGCGCCCACGCACACCGTGAAGCGCCGCCGCAGCGCGCCCGGGGAGCCGTCGAGACGCAGCGCGCCGAAGACCAGTCCGGCCACTCCCGAGCCCAGCGCCTGGAGGGCCAGCACGGTCCCCGCCGCGCCCTTCTGCCCCAGCCCGTCGGCGTACGCCACCGTCACCACCTCCAGCGAGCCGAAGACCGCTCCGGTGGCGAGGAAGACCAGCAGCAGCGGCGGCAGGCCGGGGGCCCGCAGGGGAGCGGCCGCACGGGTGCCGTCGCCGCGCGGTCCGACGGGCGGCTCGGTGCGGCGCTGGGCGGCGAACAGCAGGGTGCCGCCCAGCATCAGGACCGCGGCGGTGAGGGTGCCGGCCTCGGGGAAGAGCGAGACGCACAGGAAGACGGCCAGCACCGGGCCGAGCATGAAGCACAGCTCGTCCAGGGCCTGTTCGAAGGAGTTCGCGGTGTGCCGCGCGGCCTCGGCCTCCGGTGTGGAGCCGCGGTACAGGTGCGCCCAGCGGGCCCGCGCCATGCCTCCGGTGTTGGGGGCGGTGACGGTGGCCGTCTGGGCGGCGAACAGCGTCCAGTCGGGGGCGTCGTACCGCACGCACAGCACCAGCGCCAGCGAGCCGGCGGCGGCGAGTGACACGGCGGGGACGGCGACCCGGGCCTGCCCGTACCGGTCCACCAGCCGGGCGGTCAGCGGTGCCACGACGGCGCTCACGGCCAGGCCGGTGGCGGTGACGGCCCCGGCCAGGGCGTACGAGCCGCGCGTACCGGCGATCATGACGACCGCGCTGATGCCGAACATGCCCATCGGCAGCCGGGCGAGCAGCCCCGCGAGGGTGAAGGCGACCGTTCCGGGGGCGGCGAACAGCCGTGCGTAGGGGCCGAACCGGCGGGACGGCGAGCGGCTGCCGCGCGGGCGCCCGCGCCGGTCCCCGTTCCGGGATCCGGCGGCCGGCTCCCTCGGCACGGCCACCAGGGCCTCGCCGCCCAGGGCGAACAGCGGGGAGGCGGGCGCTTCGGGACGGCGCGCGAGGACGGGATGGAAGGACTGATTCGGCATGTACATACCGTCGGGCAGGGGCTCGGGGCGCGTCCAACACCTGCTCAGCGGCCACTCACTCATATCCGTTGTCAATGCGGCGGGCGGGCGGGACCATGAGGCGTGCCCCGAGACACCGATCCCCGGCTGCTGCGCGCCTTCGTCGCGGTCGCCGACGAACTGCACTTCACCCGCGCCGCCGCCCGGCTGTACGTCGCCCAGCAGGCACTCAGCCGGGACATCCGGCGGCTTGAGGGCGCCCTCGGCGCCGCGCTGTTCGTCCGCACCACCCGGCATGTCGCCCTCACCCCGGAAGGGGAGCGGCTGCTGCCGTACGCCCGGCGCGTACTGGCAGCGCACGACGAGCTCAACGCGGCCGCCGTGCGCGACGAGCGCCCCCTGATCGTCGATGTCCGCGCACCGGTCGCCACCGGTCGGCGGGTGCTGGACGAGGCCCGGCGGCTGGTCCCCGAGCCGGAGTTCGTCGCCCGCCACCACACGGGTCTGACCGGCGCCGCCGCCGAGATCGCCGGCGGACGGCTCGACGTCTCCTTCGGCCGCGTCGCCGGACTGGACCCGGCCGTGCTCGCCGGCCTGGACCACCGGCTGGTCCGGTACGAGAGGGTCTCCGTCCTGCTTCCCGAGGACCACCGGCTGGCCCCGCTGCCGAGGGTCCCGTTGGAGGCGCTGGCGGGGGAGACGCTGTACGCGGGGGAGGGCAACCCCGAGACCGCCGAGTGGACCGACTACGCCCGCCGGCTCTTCGCGGGCCGCGGCATCGTACCCGCCGAGTCCTTCCCGAAGATCGAGGGGGAGGAGGAGTTCGCCCGGATCGTGCGCAGACGCCGCTGGGCGGTGCTGGCCAGCGAGGTCTTCGTGGCGGTGCCCGGCACGGTCCTGCGCCCGCTCGTCGATCCGGTGCCCCTCTCGCCGATCTCCCTGGTGTGGCGGCGCGGCCTGCGGCACCCGGGGCTGGACGCCCTCCTGGAGGCCGCCCGGCGGCTGGCCGCGGAGGGGGGCTGGCTGGAACGCCCCGCCGGTTCCTGGCTCCCCGAACCCGACGTCCTCGTCACCGGCGCCGTCACCGGCGCGGGGTGAGGGGGAGGAGGAGGCCGGTTCGGCGCCGCGGGTCCTGCCGCCGCCCGCGGCGCGCGGGCGGCGAAGGAGGCACCGGAACGGGCGCCGGGGGCTCACAGGCGCGCTGAGCGGGGGGTGAGAGCAAGGTTGCGCGGAGGTCACCTTCCGGCATCGGGGTGAAACGCGCCGTCCCTAGCGTCGGGGCGACGACCCGACACCGTGGAGGCCCCATGACCGCTCCGACCACCGCACGCGGCAGCACACGCGGCAGCGCACGGGAAAGAGGCCGCTGGATCGAGCGCTGGAACCCGGAGGACGAGGGGTTCTGGGAGCGGGAGGGCCGGCGGGTCGCACGGCGCAACCTCGCCCTGTCGGTGCTCTCCGAGCACATCGGGTTCTCGGTGTGGAGCATGTTCTCGGTGCTGACCCTCTTCATGGGCCCCGAGTACGGCATCGACCCGGCCGGGAAGTTCTTCCTGGTCGCCGTCGCCTCGCTGGTCGGCGCCGCGCTGCGCGTCCCCTACGGCTTCGCCGTGGCCCGCTTCGGCGGCCGCAACTGGACGGTGGTCAGCGCGGCGATGCTGCTGCTGCCCACCGCCGCCCTGCTGGTCGTGATGGAGCCGGGCACCTCGTACACCGCCTTCATGGCGGTCGCGGTCCTCACCGGCGTCGGCGGCGCCAACTTCGCCTCCTCCATGACCAACGTCAACAGCTTCTACCCGCTGCGCCTGAAGGGCTGGGCGCTGGGGGTGAACGCGGGCGGCGGCAACATCGGCGTCGCCGCCGTCCAGCTCGCCGGCCTGCTGGTCATCGCCGTCGCGGGGGCGTCGCACCCCAGGCTGCTGCTCGCCGCCTACCTGCCGCTGATCGTCGCGGCCACCGTGCTCAGCGCGCGGCACATGGACAACCTCGGCCCGGTCCGCAACGACACCGGAGCCGCCCGGGAGGCCGCCGGGGACCGCCACACCTGGATCATGGCGTTCCTGTACATCGGCACCTTCGGCTCCTTCATCGGCTACAGCTTCGCCTTCGGCCTGGTGCTCCAGACCCAGTTCGGCCGCACCCCCCTCCAGGCCGCCTCCCTGACCTTCATCGGCCCCCTGCTGGGCTCGCTGGTCCGCCCCGTCGGCGGCAGACTCGCCGACCGGTTCGGCGGCGCCCGCGTGACGCTGTGGAACTTCGCCGCCATGACGGCCGCGGCCGGCGCCGTCGTCATCGCGTCCCTGCGGGAGTCGCTGCCGCTGTTCACCGCCTCCTTCGCCGTCCTGTTCGTGCTCACCGGCCTGGGCAACGGCTCCACGTTCAAGATGATCCCGGGCATCTTCCAGGCCAGGGCCCTGGCGGCGGGCATGGCCGGGGAGGCGGCCGCCGCCCACGCCAGGCGGCTGTCGGGCGCGTCCATGGCGCTGATCGGCGCGATCGGCGGCTTCGGCGGCGTGGGCATCAACATGGCCCTGCGCCAGTCCTTCGCCTCCTTCGGCACCGGCACCGGAGCGTTCGCCGTCTTCCTCGGCTACTACGTGCTCTGCGCGGCGGTGACCCGGTCCGTATACCTGCGGCGGACGGCCCCCGCGTCCCCCCGCACCCCGGACGGGGAGCGGGCGGCCCCGGCCGGAGCCGGGACGCGCCCCGCCCGCGCGGAGGTCTGAGGAAGCCCGGGCACGGCACCCGTAACACGGGGGACATCGCGGCGAACCGGGCCCGTCACGGATACTTGGCAGGCTCGGTCCGCCCACGACCCGTACGGAGCGGCCCGTGCGAACGACTGCGGACGAGGACCCCATGCACCAGGTCGGACCACTGGAAGGCTTCACCGTCGGCGTCACCGCCGCCCGGCGCGCCGACGAACTGGGCGCGCTGCTGAGGAGGCGCGGCGCCGAGGTACTGCACGCCCCGGCCCTGCGGATCGTGCCGCTGGCCGACGACGGCGAACTCCTCGCCGCGACCAGGGCCCTGCTCGACGACAGGCCCGACGTGGTGGTGGCCACCACCGCGATCGGCTTCCGCGGCTGGGTGGAGGCCGCGGACGGCTGGGGCCTGGGCGACACGCTGCGGGCCGTGCTGGGCGGGGCGGAACTCCTCGCCCGCGGCCCCAAGGTGCGCGGCGCGGTCCGCGCCGCCGGGCTGACCGAGGACTGGTCGCCGCCCTCCGAGTCCCTCGCCGAGGTCCTGGACCGGCTGCTGGCGGAGGGCGTCTCGGGGCGCCGCGTCGCCGTCCAGCTCCACGGCGAGCCGGTGCCCGGCTTCGTGGAGTCCCTGCGCGACTCGGGGGCGGAGGTCGTCGGGGTGCCGGTCTACCGCTGGCTGCCGCCGGAGGACACCGCCCCGCTGGACCGGCTCGTCGACGCCGTCGTGGCCCGCGCCGTGGACGCCGTCACCTTCACCAGCGCCCCCGCCGCGGCCTCGCTGCTGGACCGGGCCGGGCAGCGCGGCCTGCGGGACGACCTGCTCGCCGCGCTCCGGCGCGACGTGCTGGCCGCCTGCGTCGGACCGGTCACCTCCTCGCCCCTGGCCGCCCACGACGTGCCCTCCGTACGCCCCGAACGCTTCCGGATCGGACCGCTGGTCCAGCTCCTGTGCGCCGAACTGCCCGGCCGCGCGGCCGTCCTGCCCGTGGCCGGGCACCGGCTGGAGATCCGCGGCCACGCGGTGCTCGTGGACGGCGAGCTGCGGCCCGTGCCGCCCGCCGGGATGGCGCTGCTGCGGGCGCTGGCCCGGCGGCCCGGCTGGGTCGTCCCCCGCGCCGACCTGCTGCGCGTCCTGCCCGGCGCGGGACGCGACGAGCACGCCGTGGAGACGGCCATGGCGCGGCTGCGCTCGGCGCTCGGCCGGCCGCGGCTGATCCAGACGGTGGTCAAGCGCGGCTACCGGCTCGCCTTCGACCCGGAGAGCGGCGCGGCGCACGGGGAGGCCGCCGGCGGCTGACCGCCCGGCGCCCGGGTCCGGGCCCCCTTTCGCGCGCACGCGCGTGCGCGGCACACCCGGCGTCGCGTACGGTGGACGGCTGCCCTGAGTACACCAGAAGGGGGCCCGTGCGTTGGGAGCGCAGGAGACAGTGCCGTCGGTGCGGCGGACCACCGGCGAGGACAGTGGCGAGGACCGGCGCGGCGGCCACGACGGCGTCCGGGACCGGGAGATCCGCGGGGAGCAGCAGCACCTCGACGCGGTCTACCGGCGCCTGGAGGAGAAGATCCACGAGGCGGAGTTCCTGATGGCGGACGCCGCCAAACGCGCCCAGGTGGGCACGCCGGGAGCCCTCGCCGAGCGGGACGCGCAGGTCTTCCGCGCCGGGGTGCACCTCAACCGGCTCAACAGCGAGTTCGAGGACTTCCTCTTCGGCCGCGTGGACCTGCTGCTCGGCAAGGACGGCGAGCGCGGCCCGGACGGCGCGTACACCTCCGTGGAGCCCGCCGACGACGCGGTGCGCCCGGACAACACCGCGGACATCGCCGAGACCCTCCACATCGGGCGGCTCGGCGTGCTCGACGCCGACTACACCCCGCTGGTCATCGACTGGCGGGCCCCGGCCGCCGCGCCCTTCTACCGGGCCACCCCCGTGGCACCGGGCCGGGTGGTGCGGCGCCGGGTGATCCGCAGCCGGGGCCGGAAGGTGCTGGGCGTGGAGGACGACCTGCTGCGCCCGGAGCTGACCGCCCACCTGGACGGCGAGGAGCTGGCGGTGGTCGGCGACGGCGCCCTGATGGCGGCGCTGGGCCGGGCCCGCGGGCACTCCATGCGCGACATCGTCGCCTCCATCCAGGCCGAGCAGGACGAGGTCATCCGGGCCCCCGCCGTCTCCGTCACCGAGGTCGAGGGCGGCCCCGGCACCGGCAAGACGGCGGTGGCCCTGCACCGCGCCGCGTACCTGCTGTACCAGGACCGGCGGCGGTACGCGGGCGGCATCCTGATCGTCAGCCCCACCCCGCTGCTGGTCTCCTACACCGAGGGCGTGCTGCCGTCCCTGGGCGAGGAGGGCCAGGTCGCCATCCGCGCGCTGGGCTCGCTGGTGGAGGGAGCCGAGGCCGACACCTACGACGAGCAGGCCGTCGCCCGGATCAAGGGCTCCTCCCGCATGGTGAAGGTGCTGCGCCGCGCGGTGCGCGGCACCCTGGACCTCGGGGCGCCGGGATCGGACGGGGTGCCGGAGAGCCTGCGGGTGGTCGCCCTCGGCGCGCGGATCGAGCTGGACGCCGAGGAGCTGCGGAGGATCCGTGCCCAGGCGCTGGGCGGCACCGCTCCCGTCAACCTGCTGCGCCCGCGCGCCCGGCGGCTCCTGCTGGACGCCCTGTGGCGGAAGTCCGGGGCCGGCCGGCGGTACACCGACCCCGAGCTGGAGGCCGAGGCGCGGCAGGGGTTCGACGAGGACGTCTCCACCGAGACGGACTTCACCGGTTTCCTCGACGCCTGGTGGCCGGAGCTGACCCCGCGCCGGGTGCTCGCCGCCATGGGCGACGAGAGGCGGCTCGGCCGCTGGTCGCGCCGGGTTCTCCAGCCGCGGGAGGCGCGCAGGCTGGCGCGTTCGCTGTCCCGGCTGGACGCCGACGGGTCCGGCCCGCTGTCGGTCCACGACGTGGCGCTCCTGGACGAGCTGCGGGTGCTGCTCGGCACCCCGGCCCGGCCGCGGGTGAAGGAGGCGGACCCGCTGGACCAGCTCACCGGCCTGGAGGAGCTGACCACCTACGCCGACCGCCTCGCCGCCCGCCCGGCCCGTGCCGACCGGCGGGCGGAGGAGCGCGCCGACTACGCGCACGTCATCGTGGACGAGGCCCAGGACCTCACCCCGATGCAGTGGCGGATGGTCGGCCGCCGCGGCCGCCAGGCGACGTGGACGGTCGTCGGCGACCCGGCGCAGAGCTCCTGGTCCGACCCGGAGGAGGCGGCCGCCGCCCGCGACGAGGCGCTGGGAGCCCGGCCGCGCCGCCGCTTCGAGCTGACGGTCAACTACCGCAACCCGGCCGAGATCGCCGAGCTGTCCGCCCGGGTGCTCGCCCTGGCCATGCCCGGTGTGCGGCCGCCCAGGGCGGTGCGCTCCACGGGGCTCGTGCCGCGTTTCGCCGTGGCGTCCGGCGGCGGCCTGGGCGAGGCCGTGCGCGAGGAGGCGCGGCGGCTGCTGGACGAGGTGGAGGGGACGGTCGGCGTGGTGGTGGCCATGGGCCGCCGGGAGGAGGCGCGCGCCTGGCTGGACGGGCTGGGCGACCGCGTGGTGCCGCTGGGCAGCCTGGAGGCCAAGGGCCTGGAGTACGACGCGACGCTCGTGGTCTCCCCGGCGGAGATCGCGGACGAGTCCCCCGCCGGGCTGCGGGTGCTGTACGTGGCGCTGACGCGGGCCACGCAGCGGCTGACGGTCCTGTCGGGGGAGAGGGACCTGCCGGACGGGGACGGCGTCCCGGACCTGCTGCGGGAGTGAGGTCCGCGGGGCCGGGCGGAGACGGCGTCCGGCGGGTGGACTCACCGGGGCCGATCGTTTGTTAGCCTGGCAGTGGCACCGGCCCGATCCAAGCCCCCGGGCCCAACCTTCGTCGCTTCGAGCGACCACTTGCCGCGAGGCGAGCATGGCGGGTCGGTGTCGTACAACGTGAGAAGTGACAGGGGTCCGTCTCCGCCGGCCAGGCGGGGCGGGCCCTTTTCCGTGGCCGCCCTCCGCGGGCGTGCTCCGCGGCCGTCCGCCCTTCCGCGGGGCCGCCTATGGCGGAAAACACTTTCCGCCCACCGGGCCGGGTTACCGCGTACTCGTCGGTAAGTGCGACGATCGGGTGACGTGACCCGGCCCGGCGGCCGGGCCCACGTCACTGCACCACGGAAAAGTAGAGGAACCCGCCATGGCAACGGCGCCCAGCGTCTCGTACTCGATGACCATCCGTCTGGAGGTGCCCGCCGGGGGATCGGCGGTCAGCCAGCTCACCACGGCGGTGGAGTCCTCCGGCGGTTCGGTCACCGGCCTCGACGTCACGGCCTCCGGCCACGAGCGGCTGCGGATCGACGTCACCATCGCGGCGTCCTCCACCGCGCACGCGGACGAGATCGTCGCCAAGCTGCGGGACATCGAGGGCGTCGCCATCGGCAAGGTCTCCGACCGGACCTTCCTGATGCACCTCGGCGGCAAGATCGAGATGGCGTCCAAGCACCCCATTCGCAATCGCGACGACCTGTCCATGATCTACACGCCGGGCGTGGCCCGGGTCTGCACCCAGATCGCGGCCAACCCCGAGGACGCCCGCCGCCTGACCATCAAACGCAACGCCGTCGCCGTCGTCACCGACGGCTCGGCCGTGCTGGGTCTGGGCAACATCGGCCCCAGGGCCGCCCTGCCGGTGATGGAGGGCAAGGCGGCCCTCTTCAAGCGCTTCGCGGGCATCGACGCCTGGCCGCTGTGCCTGGACACCCAGGACACCGACGCCATCGTCGAGATCGTCAAGGCCGTCGCCCCCGGCTTCGCGGGCATCAACCTGGAGGACATCTCCGCCCCCCGCTGCTTCGAGATCGAGGCGCGGCTGCGCGAGGCCCTGGACATCCCCGTCTTCCACGACGACCAGCACGGCACCGCCATCGTCGTGCTCGCCGCCCTGACCAACGCGCTGCGCGTGGTCGGCAAGGGCATCGGCGACGTGCGGGTGGTGATGTCCGGCGCGGGAGCGGCCGGCACCGCCATCCTCAAGCTGCTGCTGGCCGCCGGCGTCAAGCACGCGGTGGTCGCCGACATCCACGGCGTGGTGCACGCCGGGCGCCCGGACCTGGTGGACGCCGCCCCCGACTCGCCGCTGCGCTGGATCGCCGACAACACCAACCCCGAGGGCCTGACCGGCACCCTCAAGCAGGCCGTCGTCGGCGCCGACGTGTTCATCGGCGTCTCCGCCCCGGACGTCCTCGGCGCCGAGGACGTGGCGGCGATGGCCGACGGCGCGATCGTCTTCGCGCTCGCCAACCCCGACCCGGAGGTGGACCCGGCGATCGCCCGCCAGACCGCGGCGGTGGTGGCCACCGGCCGCTCGGACTTCCCCAACCAGATCAACAACGTGCTCGTCTTCCCCGGCGTGTTCCGCGGCCTCCTCGACGCCCAGGCGCGCACCGTCAACGAGGAGATGATGCTGGCCGCCGCGCGGGCCCTCGCCGACGTGGTCCACGAGGACGAGCTGAACGCGAACTACGTCATCCCCAGCGTCTTCAACGAGAAGGTCGCCGGGGCCGTGGCCGGGGCGGTGCGGGACGCCGTCAGGACGACCGGGGAGTCCGCCGCGTCCGCCTGACGGGAGCCGCCCGCCCGGAAGCCGTCCGCCCGGGGGCGCCGGACGGCGCGCCGGGGACACGGCACCCGGATGGCCCCTTAGGCTGGCGGAAACGACGCCAGGCGTGGCTACGGAGCGTAATAGCGGCGTGTCACAGGTGGTCTTCGTGTGACATCGCAGGGTGCCGGATTGGCGTTCCCGCCTCAAATGGGGGCAGGATTCTCCCCCGAGGACTGCGTCCAGGGGGTCCCCCTACGGGCGCGAGGGTCTGGAAAGCAGACCCGGGTCCGGAGACTGTCCGAGGGCCCTGGCAGCATCGGCTTGATCCCACGCCTCACAGGCAAGAAAAACACAGGAGTACGAAATATGAACCGCAGTGAGCTGGTGGCCGCGCTGGCCGAGCGCGCCCAGGTGACCCGCAAGGACGCCGACGCCGTGCTGGCCGCGTTCGCCGAGACCGTCGGCGAGGTCGTCGCCAAGGGCGACGAGAAGGTCACCATCCCCGGCTTCCTGACCTTCGAGCGCACCCACCGTGCCGCTCGTACCGCGCGCAACCCCCAGACCGGCGAGCCCATCGAGATCCCGGCCGGCTACAGCGTGAAGGTCTCCGCGGGCTCCAAGCTGAAGGAGGCCGCCAAGGGCAAGTGAGCCCCTGGCGTGCGACCCCGCAGGCGCATGAAGGAGGGCGGTCACCCCGGTCGGGGTGACCGCCCTCTCGCCGTTCCCGGGCCGCCGGCGGGTCAGGAGGAGACGTCCACCCGCGCGCCCAGCGCCGGCAGCTTCTCCATGAAGTTCTCGTAGCCCCGGTTGATCAGGCTGATGCCGTGGACCCGGGAGGTGCCCTGGGCCGCCAGAGCGGCGATCAGGTACGAGAAGCCGCCGCGGAGGTCGGGGATGACCAGATCGGCGCCCTGGAGCTTCGTCGGGCCGGAGACGACCGCCGAGTGGAGGAAGTTGCGCTGGCCGAAACGGCACGGCGTACCGCCCAGGCACTCGCGGTAGAGCTGGATGTGCGCGCCCATCTGGTTGAGGGCGGAGGTGAAGCCCAGCCGCGACTCGTACACCGTCTCGTGCACGATCGACAGGCCCGACGCCTGGGTCAGCGCCACGACCAGCGGCTGCTGCCAGTCGGTCTGGAAACCGGGGTGGACGTCCGTCTCCAGGGCGATGGCGTTGAGCGCGCCGCCCGGGTGCCAGAAGCGGATGCCCTCGTCGTCCACCTCGAACGCGCCGCCGACCTTGCGGTAGGTGTTGAGGAACGTCATCATCTCGCGCTGGCTGGCCCCGCGGACGTACACGCTGCCCTCGGTCGCCAGCGCCGCGCTCGCCCAGGAGGCCGCCTCCAGGCGGTCCGGCAGGGCGCGGTGGTTGTAGCCGCCCAGCTTCTCCACACCGGTGATGCGGATCGTCCGGTCGGTGTCCATGGAGATGATCGCGCCCATCTTCTGCAGCACGCAGATGAGGTCCTCGATCTCCGGCTCGACGGCGGCGTTGGACAGCTCGGTCACGCCCTCGGCCAGCACCGCCGTCAGCAGCACCTGCTCGGTGGAGCCGACCGACGGGTACGGCAGGCGGATCTTGCAGCCGCGCAGCCCGCGCGGGGCCTCCAGGTACTGCCCGTCCTCGCGCTTCTCGATGACGGCGCCGAACTCGCGCAGCACGTCGAAGTGGAAGTTCACCGGCCGTCCGCCGATGTCGCAGCCGCCCAGGCCCGGTATGAAGGCGTGGCCCAGCCGGTGCAGCAGCGGACCGCAGAAGAGGATCGGGATGCGGGACGAGCCCGCGTGGGCGTCGATGTCGGCGACGTTGGCGCTCTCCACGTGGGAGGGGTCGAGCACCAGCTCCCCCGGCTCCTCGCCGCTGCGCACGGTGACGCCGTGCAGCTCCAGCAGGCCGCGGACGACGCGGACGTCGCGGATGTCGGGGACGTTGCGCAGGCGGCTCGGTTCGCTGCCGAGCAGTGCGGCGACCATGGCCTTGGGCACGAGGTTCTTCGCGCCGCGGACTCTGATCTCGCCCTCCAGCGGGGTTCCGCCGTGGACAAGGAGTACGTCGTCAGTGCCGGTCATGGGCCTCGCGTTCCAGGATGTAAAAGAGCAGGGGCACGTCGAATGGTAATGGCCGACCGCCCGCCCCGTGCCCGCCGCTCGGCGGACGGAAGGGCGCCGGGGCCCCGGGGGAGGGGCCCGCGCGACGCGCCCCTCCCGCTCCGTCCCCGCTCCTTTTCCGCGCCGTTCCGCAACGTCATGGAGGGGTTGGGTCCCCGCGGGAGCCCGAAGTGCGGGATCATTGGGGACATGACCGAGGTGACCTCGCTCACCGGGCGGCTGCTCGTCGCGACGCCGGCGCTGACCGACCCGAACTTCGACCGTGCGGTGGTGCTGCTCCTGGACCACGACGAGGAGGGTTCGCTCGGCATCGTCCTCAACCGGCCCACCCCCGTGGACGTCAAGGACGTCCTGGAGCCCTGGGCCGCCCTGGCCGGCGAGCCGGGCGTGGTCTTCCAGGGCGGCCCCGTCTCGCTGGACGCGGCGCTCGGCATCGCCGTCGTCCCCGGCGGCGAGGGACCGCTGGGATGGAGACGCGTGCACGGCGCCATCGGCCTGGTGGACCTGGAGGCGCCCCCCGAGCTGCTCGCCGCCGAGCTGGGCTCGCTGCGGATCTTCGCCGGCTACTCCGGATGGGGCCCCGGCCAGCTCGAGAACGAGCTGGAGGAAGGGGCCTGGTACGTCGTGGAGTCCGAACCGGGCGACGTCTACGCGCCCGATCCGCAGCGGCTGTGGCGGGCCGTGCTGCGCCGCCAGCGCAGCGAACTGGCGATGGTGGCGACGTACCCGGACGACCCCTCGCTGAACTAGCGGAGGCCGGACGGGGCGGGGACCGCTCCGGGACGGACCGCAGTACTCTGGCCCCATGAGCACTCCAGAGCCCGAGCGCGGGACGGGCACCGGCACCCTCGTCGAGCCCACCCCGCAGGTGTCCCACGGCGATGGCGACCACGAGCGCTTCGCCCACTACGTCCAGAAGGACAAGATCATGGCCAGCGCGCTCGACGGCACCCCCGTCGTGGCGCTCTGCGGCAAGGTCTGGGTACCGGGGCGCGACCCCAAGAAGTACCCGGTCTGCCCGATGTGCAAGGAGATCTACGAGTCCCTGGGGTCCGGCGGCGACAAGGGCAAGGACGGCGGCAAGAAGTGACGCCGCCTCCCCCGGGGCAGGCCGTCCGCCCCGGCTCCCCCGTGTAGGGCTCCCGGACGCGTCTCCCGGCGGCCCCCGGAACACCCGGTGTGTTCCGGGGGCCGCCGCGTGTCCCCGCCCGGAGGGCACGTGCCCTTGCCCGGGTCGCGCGGCCGTCCCTACGCTCCTGCGGAGGCCGTGGGGACGGGACGTCCGGCGCGGGGGCCGCCGCACGGCCCGGACACCCGCGCCCGACAGGGGGTTGAGCATGCCCGAGCCCGGCTCCGGAACGAACCTGGTCCCCGTGCCGCGGTCCGTCGCCGAGGGCGGCCCGCGGTTCACGCCCGGCGCCTCGACGGTGCTCGACGCCGGCCCCGGCACAGAGGGGACCGCCCGCTGGCTGCGCGCCGCGCTCGGCGCGGCCACCGGACTGCCGCTGCCGCCGCCCGCGGCCGGGCGGGACGGGACGGACGGCGGGGCCCTGAGGCTGCGCGTGGACGAACGGACCGCCGCCGGACTCGGACCCGAGGGCTACCGCCTGCGCGTGACCGCGAACGGCGTGGACCTGTCCGGCGGATCGGCCGCCGGCGTCTTCTGGGGGGCGCAGACGCTGCGGCAGCTCTTCGGCCCCGACGCCCACCGCCGCGCCCCGCTGCCCGGCCGCGACCGGTCGCTGCCGCACGTGGAGATCGAGGACGCGCCCCGCTTCCCCTGGCGCGGCTTCCTGCTCGACGTGGCACGGCACTTCGCGCCCAAGGACGACGTGCTGCGCTGGATCGACCTGCTCGCCGCCCACAAGCTGAACGTCCTGCACCTCCACCTCACCGACGACCAGGGCTGGCGCCTGGAGGTCCGGCGCTTCCCCCGGCTCGCCGAGGTCGCCTCCTGGCGGCGGCGGAGCCGGCTCGGCCACCGGACCTCCCCGCTGTGGGACGAGCGCCCGCACGGCGGCTTCTACACGCACGACGACATCCGCGAGATCGTCGCGTACGCCGCCGAACGGCACATCTCCGTCGTCCCCGAGATCGACGTTCCCGGCCACTCCCGGGCGGCCATCGCCGCCTATCCGGAGCTGGGCAACACGGACGTCGTGGACACCGCGGCCCTGGAGGTCTGGACGGACTGGGGGATCAGCCCCGACGTCCTGGCCCCCACCGAGACCGTCCTGCGGTTCTACGAGGGCGTCCTCGAGGAGGTGCTGGAGCTCTTCCCCGGCGAGTTCGTGCACATCGGCGGCGACGAGTGCGTCAAGGACCAGTGGCGGCGCTCCCCGGCGGCGCGGGTGCGGATCGCGGAACTCGGGCTGGACGGCGAGGACGCGCTCCAGGCCTGGTTCGTGCGGCACTTCGACGCGTGGCTCGCCGAGCGCGGCCGGCGCCTCGTCGGCTGGGACGAGATCCTCCAGGGCGGCGCGGTGGGGGACGGCGCGGCGGAGGGGACCAGGCTGGGCCCCGGGGCCGTGATCGCCTCCTGGCGCGGCTGGACCGGGGGCATCGCCGCCGCGCGGGCCGGACACGACGTGGTGATGTGCCCCGAGGAGTACGTCTACCTCGACTACCGGCAGGACGCCGGCGAGGACGAGCCGGTGCCCATCGGGGACCCGCGCACCCTGCGCGACGTCCACCGCTTCGATCCCGTGCCGCCGGAACTGGCGGGCACCGCGGCGGAGAAGCACGTCCTCGGAGCACAGGCCAACCTGTGGACCGAGGTCGTGGAGGACCGGCAGCGCGCCGACTACCAGGCGTTCCCCCGGCTGGCCGCCTTCGCCGAGGCGGTGTGGTCGCCCCGGGAGGCACGCGACTGGGAGGGGTTCGAGCGGCGGATGGCCGGCGCCCACTACGCCCGCCTCGACGCGCTCGGCGTGGCCTACCGTCCGCCGTCCGGTCCCCGCCCCTGGCAGCGCCGCCCCGGCATCCCCGGACGTCCCTCCGGCGGGGGATGGGCGAACCTGTGAGCGAACGCACGGGGACGCCCCGCGGCGGGCGCTTAAAGTAAGACAAGGTCTCCCAGGGGTGGCAAGCCGCGCCTGTCGGCGACAACCGCCGAAAGCGGGTCATCGGCCAGGTCGGGGACGGATGGTCCCTTCATGGACCCCCGCACCGGCCGCCCCCCGGGATGTGCCAGAGTTGCCACGTCCGGGTTCCCAGCACGTACCGTACGGCTGGCAGCCGGGACGACCGGGGAAGGGGCGCTGGATTGAGCACGCACGCACCGCACGCACCACGGGCGGCGCAGCCGGTCATGCTGCCGGCCACGCTCGACGAGGCCGTGGCCGCTCTGGAGGCCGCGCCTGCCGCCGTGCCCGTCGCGGGCGGCACCGACCTCATGGCGGAGGTCAACGCCGGTCTGCTGAGGCCCGCCGGGCTCGTCGGCCTGGGGCGGATCAGCGAGATCCGGGGCTGGGAGTACCAGGACGGCCACGCGCTGCTCGGCGCCGGCCTCACCCACGCCCGGATGGGCCGCCCCGACTTCGCCGCCCTCATCCCCGCCCTCGCCGCCGCCGCGCGCGCCGCCGGCCCGCCGCAGGTCCGCAACGCCGGGACGCTCGGCGGCAACATCGTCACCGCCTCCCCGACCGGCGACGCCCTGCCCGTCCTGGCCGCCCTGGAGGCCACCCTGCTGATCGCCGGACCGGGGGGGACGCGCCGCGAGATCCCGGTGAGCCACCTGCTCACCGGCATGGAGATGCTCGGACCGGGCGAACTCGTCGGCTACGTCCGGGTGCCGCTGCTCCACGCCCCGCAGACCTTCCTCAAGGCCACCGGACGGACCGGCCCCGGGCGCGCCCTGGCGTCCGTCGCCGTCGTGCTCGACCCCGCCCGGCGCGGGGTCCGCTGCGCGGTCGGCGCGGTCGCCCCGATGCCGCTGCGCCCGCTGGAGGCCGAGCAGTGGGTGGCCTCGCTGATCGACTGGGACGGGCAGCGGGCCCTGGCCCCCGAAGTGCTCGCCGCCTTCGGGGACTACGTCGCCATGGCCTGCATCCCCGACCCGCCGGCGCCGGAGGACGGGGGGGAACCCCCCGTACTTCCGCCCGCGGCGCTGCACGTGCGGCGTACGGTGGCCACACTGGCCCGCCGGGGACTCGGGAGGGCACTCGCATGAGCAACGACCAGCAGCCGATCCAGCCGGACCGGCCCGGCCGGACGCCCGCGCCGCCGGGCGGCTGGGGCGGCGAGTACGACGGTGACGCCACCGCGTTCATACAGCTGCCCGGGGAGCTTCCCGGGCCGTACCAGCCCGGGCACGCCGGGCCCGGAGGCGCGTACGACCCGCTCGCCGCGCCGGGCACCGGGCAGGGCTGGACCCCGCCCCCCATCGACTCCCGGCCTCCCGTGACCCCGGCGGCCACCACCGACCCGGCCGCCCCGGGCCAGTGGACGATGCCGTTCGCCGGCGGCCCGGCGGGCCCCGCCGACGGGATGCCCGAGACGTCCGGGGCCCACCACGGGACGCCGGACGCCTCCGGGACCCGTGCGCCGTCGCCCGCCGCCGCCCTCGGGCAGGGTGCCGCAGCGGCCCTGGCCGGCTCGCACGAGGCCCGCGCACGCCGTTCTCCGGACGCCGGCCCCGCCCCCCACACCCAGGAGGACGGCGGCGGGACGCACGGGGAGGCGCACGGCGGCTCCGCGGAGGCGCCCGTACCCGGCGCGGACTGGGGCGCGTCCCCCGCTCCGGGCGCGACCGGCCAGTGGTCGATCCCGTTCGCGGCGGAGGGCGGCCCGGACGACTCCGGCGAGTACCTGGCCCCCGCGGCCGGGGCGGCCCCCGGGCCGTACCGGGTTCCGGAGCCGGCCGCGGAACCGGCCGCGGAGCCGACCGCGGAACCCGCCGCGGAGGTCCCCGGGGCCCCGGCCGAGGACATGCGCGGACCGGAGGCGCCGGAGGCAGCGGAGGAGCCCCCCGCCCAGGACGCCGCGGGCACACCGGGCACCCCGGACGCGCCGGAGGTCCCGGACGTCCCCGCCCCGGACGGCGGGGAGGCGGACCCGGGCGGGGGCGTGCTGGGCGGGGACGGAAGCGTCCCGGAGGCGTCCGCGGTCGACAGCGAGCACCCGCACGTCTCGTACGTCCTGCGCGTCAACGGGGCCGACCGGCCCGTGGTCGACGCCTGGATCGGCGAGTCCCTGCTCTACGTGCTGCGCGAGCGCCTCGGCCTGGCCGGGGCCAAGGACGGCTGCTCGCAGGGGGAGTGCGGAGCCTGCTCCGTCCAGGTCGACGGGCGGCTCGTCGCCTCCTGCCTGGTGCCCGCCGCGACCGCCGCCGGGTCCGAGGTCCGCACCGTCGAGGGGCTGGCCGAGAACGGCGCCCCCTGCGACGTGCAGCGGGCCCTGGCCGCCTGCGGCGCCGTGCAGTGCGGCTTCTGCGTCCCGGGCATGGCGATGACCCTCCACGACCTGCTCGAGGGCAACCACGGACCGACGGAACTGGAGGCCCGCCAGGCCCTCAGCGGCAACCTCTGCCGCTGCTCCGGCTACCGGGGCGTCCTCGACGCCGTGCGCATGGTCGTCGCCGAGCGGGAGGCGGCGGCCGCCGCGCTCGCCGAGGCACGGGAGGCGGAGGGCGCCCAGGCCGGGCAGGGGGACGGCCCCCAGGCCCGGATCCCCCACCAGGGCGGTTACGCACCGGGAGGGCAGCCGCCCCACGACCACCACCTGCCGCAGGACGGAGGCGCGCAGTGACCAGCGATGCGGCGACCGCCACCCCGGCCGGGGGACTGCCCGTCACCGGCATCCCCGCGGAGACGGCGAACGGGGACGCGCCACGGTACGGGCTGGGCGCCTCGCTCCAGCCCGCCGACGCGCTCGCCAAGACCCAGGGCACCTTCCCGTACGCCGCGGACCTGTGGGCCGAGGGGCTGCTGTGGGCCGCGGTCCTGCGCTCCCCGCACCCGCACGCGCGCATCGTCTCCGTCGACACCTCGCAGGCCGCCGCGATGCCCGGCGTCCGGACCGTCGTCACCCACGAGGACGTGCCCGGCCAGGACACCCACGGCCGCCGCGTCGCCGACCGGCCGGCCTTCGCCCGCGACGTCGTGCGCCACCACGGCGAGCCCATCGCCGCCGTCGCCGCCGACCACCCCGACACCGCACGCCTGGCCGCCGCCGCCATCGCCGTCGAGTACGAGGTGCTGGAGCCGGTCACCGACCCGGAGAAGGCGTTCGAGGCCGAGCCCATCCACCCCGACGGCAACGTGATCCGGCACATCCCCCTGCGGTACGGCGACGAGACCGCCACCGGCGAGGTGATCGTCGAGGGCCTGTACCGCATCGGCCGCCAGGACCCGGCCCCCATCGGCGCCGAGGCCGGGCTCGCCGTGCCCCGCACCGACGGCGGGGTGGAGATCTACACGGCCTCCACCGATCCGCACACCGACCGCGACCTGGCCGCCGCCTGCCTGGGCCTCAGGCCCGAGCAGGTCAAGGTCGTCGTCACCGGCGTCCCCGGCGCCACCGCCGACCGCGAGGACCTGAGCGTCCAGCTCGCCCTCGGGCTGCTGGCGATGCGGACCGGCTGCCCGGTGAAGCTCACCGCGACCCGCGAGGAGTCGTTCCTGGGCCACTCCCACCGCCACCCCACCCTGCTGCGCTACCGGCACCACGCCGACGCCGAGGGGCGCCTGGTCAAGGTGGAGGCGCAGATCCTGCTGGACGCGGGCGCCTACGCCGACGACTCCGCCGACGCGCTGGCCGCCGCCGTGGCCTTCGCCGCCGGTCCCTACGTCGTGCCGCACGCCGTGGTCGACGGCTGGGCCGTCCGCACCAACAACCCCCCGTCGGGCCATCTGCGGGGCGAGGGCGCGATGCAGGTGTGCGCCGCCTACGAGGGCCAGATGGACAAGCTCGCCGCCAAGCTGGGCATGGACCCGGTCGAGCTGCGGATGCGCAACGTCATGGCGACCGGCGACCTGCTGCCCACCGGACAGACCGTCACCTGCCCGGCGCCCGTGGCCGAACTGCTGACCGCCGTGCGGGAGGCACCGCTGCCGCCGCTGCCCAAGGACAGTCCCGAGGAGGAGTGGCTGCTGCCGGGCGGCCCCGAGGGCGCGGGGGAGCCGGGCGCGGTGCGCCGCGGCATCGGCTACGCGCTCGGCATGGTCCACATGCTGGGGGCGGAGGGCGCCGACGAGGTGTCCACGGCCACGGTGAAGGTCAACGGCCCCGTGGCGACGGTGATGTGCGCGGCGGTGGAGACCGGCCAGGGCTTCGCCACCCTCGCCCGGCAGATCGTGCAGGAGGTGCTGGGCGTCGAGGAGGTCCACGTCGTCCCCGTGGACACCGACCAGCCCCCGGCCGGACCCGGTGCGCGCGGACGGCACACCTGGGTCTCGGGCGGCGCGGTGGAACGGGCGGCGAAGATGGTGCGCACCCAGCTCCTCCAGCCGCTGGCCGCGAAGTTCGGGATGTCCGCCGAACTGCTGACGATCGCCGACGGCAGGATCACCTCCTACGACGGCGTGCTCAGCACCACCGTCGCCGAGGCGCTGGAGGGCAAGGAGCTGTGGGCCACCGCCCAGTGCCGCCCGCATCCGACCGAGCCGCTGGACGACACCGGCCAGGGCGACGCCTTCGTCGGCCTGGCCTTCGCCGCGATCCGGGCCGTGGTGGACGTGGACGTGGAGCTGGGCGCGATCCGGGTGGTGGAGATGGCCGTCGCCCAGGACGTGGGCCGCGTCCTCAACCCCCAGCAGGTGCGGGCCCGGATCGAGGCGGGCGTCACCCAGGGCGTGGGCGCGGCGCTCACCGAGCACCTGCGGGTGTCCAGGGGCGTGGTGCGCCATCCCGACCTGACGGCCTATCCGCTGCCGACGGCGCTGGACGCCCCGGACGTGAAGGTCGTCAAGCTGGTCGAGGAGCGCGACGTGGTCGCCCCGTTCGGGGCGAAGTCGGTGAGCGCGGTCCCGGTGGTGGTCTCCCCGGCGGCGGTGGCCGCGGCGGTGCGCGCGGCCACCGGGCGCCCGGTCAACCGGCTGCCGATCCGCCCGCAGGCCGCGGTGACGGCGCAGCGGTAGGCGGCGCCGGTCCGCCTACCGGCCGTCCTCCGGTCCGCCGGGTCCGGGGCGGGGCGTGTGGACGGCGACGGCGAGTCCGGCCGCCACGAGGACGACGTTCTTGAGGACGTACTGCCCCGCCATGGTGGGGACGGGGAGGCCGCCCTCCCACATCTCGGCGGGCAGGACGACCAGGGCCGAGAACGTCCCGGCCATGTGGACGAAGAAGACCAGCAGCGTCAGGCGGAGCAGCAGTCCGGTGACCAGGCCGGCTCCGATCAGCATCTCCATCATGGCCAGCAGCGGTCTGGAGAGGTCCGCGGGGACGTGGCCGGAGGTCAGGACGCTCATCACACGGGTGGCCATGTCCTCGGCGTGGCTGACGCCGGGCAGGATCTTGAGGGCCCCGAACCAGAGGAACAGCAGCCCGACGGAGACCCGCAGCGCGGTGATGCTGTGCCGGCGGCAGAAGGCGGGGATCGCGCGCGGTCCGCGCGGGGGGCGCACTCCCTGCCGGCCGACGGGGTCGGCCACCGCCGTTCCCGTCGCCGGGCCGTCCGGCACGGCGGGAGGGTCCTCTCCCGGGGCGAGGACGCCCCGCCTTCTCACGACCGCCTCCCGGACCGGTGCCCGGGCGGGGCGGCGGTGGGGGGTCTCGTGGTGGAGCGTGCGTCGGATCTCATGGGTCCCTCCGGTGGGGCGGCGGTTACCAAGATCATGGGAGCGCTCCCATAGGTACTGGGCGGACTGTACGGGCCCGGGGCGGCCCGGGCAAGGTGTGCCGTGTGCTCGGTTTCGGCCTTTGTGGAACGCCGCCGGACGGCCGCGCGGCCCGGAATCGCCGGAGCGGGCCGCGCCGGGGTGCGGCCCGGACGGGAGGCCGGCCGGCGGGACGGCGGGTGACGCGCCGTCAGGACTTCCCGGTCGCCCCGTCGGCCCTTCCCCGGTCGCCCGGCGCCCCGTCGGCCCCGGAGGCCGGCAGCCGCATCCGGTGCCGGTGGGAGGGGAGCGCGGCGGGGGAGGCCTGGGTGAGGCTGGCGCCGGTGTCGGCGTTCAGGCGCATGGCTCCGGGGCCGTACCAGTCCATGCACATCACCGTCGCGTCGTCCCTGAGGTCGCCCCTGTGGGCCTCCAGGACGGCGGTGGTCAGGACCTGGGCCGCCTCGCGGGGGTGGAGGCCCCCGGTCCCCGCGATCAGGGGGAACAGATGGGCGATCTCGGAGCGGTGGTCCAGCATGCCGTCGGTGAGGATGACGAGCCGGTCGCCCGGCCTGAGGCCCAGCCTCTGCACCCGGTAGCCGTGCGGGAAGCGGACCCCGAAGGGCAGGTCCACGGCCAGCCTGACCTCCCGGACCCCGCCGTCCCGCAGCAGCAGGGGCCAGGGGTGGCCGGCGTTGACGAGCTCGACGCGGCCGTCGCCCAGCCCGACGCGCAGCAGCAGACCGGTCGCCAGCGCGCCGTCGCTGTGGTCGAGCATCGCCCGGTGGGCGCGGCGCGCCTGCTCCGCCAGCTCGCAGCGCTCGCGCCGGGCGCCCCTCAGCGCGCCGACCAGCAGGGAGGCGATCAGGGCGGCCTTCACGTCGTGGCCCATGGCGTCGGTGACGGACAGGTGCAGGACCTCGCGCTCCAGGGCGTAGTCGAAGGTGTCGCCGCCCACGTTGCCCGCCGGCTCCAGGGCCCCGGCCACCGCGAACTGCGCGGCCTCGCACGACAGCGAGGAGGGCAGCAGGTTGTGCTGGATCTCGGCGGCCAGGCTGACCGGGGAGGTGCGGCGGCCCCACTGGTACAGGTCGGTGAACCGCCGGTTGGCGATGACGATGTAGGCCAGGGTGTGGGCGGCCCGGCTGATCTCCCGCAGCGTCCTGGTGGAGGGGCCGCCCGGCACCCGCACCTCCAGCAGGCCGATGGGATCGCCCCGGTTGGTGACCGGGGCGATCACCCGCTGCCCGCCGTCCCCGTCGACGGCGTCCGCCAGCCGGAGCCGCTGGGTGCGGATCACGTCGCCGTAGACGGTGCCGGACAGCCCGACCCGCTCGGCGCTCTCGGTGGTGCCGACCTCGCCCGCCGTGCTCAGCCGCACCACGGCCTGCCCCGTCATGTCGGTGATCAGGAACGACACCGAGGTGGCGCCGAAGCGCCGTCTGAGCTCGTGCGCGACCACGTCCACGGACGCCACCGGCGACGCGGCCTCGGCCGCCGCCAGGATCCCCGTGTGGGTGCTCCGCTCGGTGCCGTACCCGACTGCCATCACCGACTCCCGTCCCTCGAACCCGTGTCCGTCTATGCCGAGCCCCCTCGCGCCCGCACCGGCTCCTCACCGTCCGTATGCCCCGGCTTCCCGCTTCAGTGCCGGACATCACACCGCGGAGACGGGCGGATACGCGGCGGCACCGGACCCAGGACCGACGGACGAGCCGGCCACCGTCCCCCGACAGGCGCCAGTGTCGGTGACGGGCCTTACGCTGAGCCGCATGACCGCACTCGACGACGACCTCGGCGGCCCCCTGGGCAGCGTCGCCCCCGCCGCCCCCGACCTCGCGCCCCCGCCGCCCGCGCCGGAGCCGGGGACCGGGGAAGGGGTGCTCGGCCGGTCCTACCGGGCGCTGACCCTGGGCATCGTCACCGTCGTCCTCCTGATCGCCTTCGAGGCGACGGCCGTCGGCACGGCCATGCCCGTCGCCGCCGACCGGCTCGACGGGGTGGCGCTGTACGCGTTCGCCTTCTCCGCGTACTTCACCACCAGCCTGCTGGGCATGGTGGCCTCCGGCCAGTGGTCCGACCGGAAGGGGCCGCTGCCGCCGCTCGCCGCGGGCATCGGGGCCTTCGCGGCCGGGCTGCTGCTGTCGGGGACGGCGACGTCCATGTGGGTGTTCGTCCTCGGGCGCGCGGCGCAGGGCATCGGCGGCGGTCTGGTGATCGTCGCGCTGTACGTCAC
This sequence comes from Streptomyces glaucosporus, assembly GCF_039533345.1. Lineage (NCBI taxonomy): Bacteria > Bacillati > Actinomycetota > Actinomycetes > Kitasatosporales > Streptomycetaceae > Streptomyces > Streptomyces glaucosporus. The sequence goes on from NZ_BAAATJ010000008.1 coordinate 67,847, forward strand.
CGTCAGCCGCGCCTACCCCGCCCGCCTCCAGCCCACGGTGATGGCGGCCTTCGCCGCGTCCTGGGTGATCCCCTCCGTCGTGGGGCCGCTGATCTCCGGGACGGTCACCGAGCAGTTCGGCTGGCGCTGGGTGTTCCTCGGCATTCCCGCCCTGGTCGTCCTGCCGGCCGCGGTCATGTTCCCGGCGCTGCGCCGCGCGGCCTCCGGCCCGCCGCCCGGCGAGGTGCGGCCCGTGGACCGGCGGCGGATGAAGCTGGCGGTGGCGGTGGCGCTGGGGGCCGGGCTCCTCCAGTACGCCGGGCAGGACCTGCGCTGGCTCTCGCTCGTCCCGGCGGTGGCCGGCGCCGCGCTGATGGTCCCGGCCGCGCTCGGGCTGCTGCCGCGGGGCACGTTCCGCGCGGCGCGCGGACTGCCGACGGTGGTGCTGATGCGCGGCATAGCGGCCGGCGCCTTCATCGTCGCCGAGAGCTTCGTGCCGCTGATGCTCGTCACCCAGCGCGGGCTGTCGGTGACCATGGCCGGCCTCTCGCTGGCGGCGGGCGGCGCGACCTGGGCGGCGGGCTCCTTCGTCCAGTCCCGCCCGGCGATGGAACCGCACCGCGAGCGGCTGGTGCGGATCGGCATGGTGGTGGTGACCGCCGGGATCGCGGCCACCCCGCTGGTGCTGCTGGAGGCCGTTCCGGTGTGGATCGCGACCGTCGCGCAGGCCACGGGCTGCTTCGGCATGGGCGTGGTGATCTCCTCCACGAGCGTGCTGCTGATGAAGCTGTCGAAGCCGGAGGAGGCGGGCGCCAACTCCGCCGCCCTCCAGCTCAGCGACGGCCTGTCCAACATCGTGCTGCTCGCCGCCTGCGGCGCGGTCTTCGCGGCCCTGGGCGGCGGTTCGGTGGACGTGGGCCACGGGGCGGGCCAGGCGGCGGCCTCCACCTCCCACCCGGTGGCGTTCCTGGCCGTCTACCTCCCGTCGGCGGCGGTCGCCCTGGTGGGCGTCCTGGTGGCGGGACGGCTGCGCGCGGAGGAACCGGCCGGCAAGTGATCCGGTACCGCATCGGGGTCGTGTCCGGCACCGTCCTGGTATGGCCATGAACCTCCGTCTTGACGGCGAACGCGCCGAGGCGCTGAAGAAGCAGGCCGAGCCGGAAGGACGCAGCATGCACGCCGTAGTGCTCCGGGCGGTGGACGACCACCTGGCACGGAACGCGCGGGAAGCCATGGTGCGCGAGACCGCGAAGAAGGAAGCGGTCAAGCGGCGCGAGCTGATGGAGCGGCTCGAGTGACCTTCCCGTACCTCACGTCCGAGGACGTCCTGGCCGTCGCCGAGTACGCGTGTGACGACATGCGGGTGGCGCTACGCGACCCCGGGCTGCTCGAATCGGCGGTGCACCGCCCTCCGGCTTCGATGTCCGGGGAGGAGGCGTACCCGGACCTGTTCGACAAGGCAGCCGCGTTGCTCCGGTCCCTGGCCGCCAACCGCCCCTTCGCGGACGGCGGCAAGCGCACGGCGTGGCTGTCCTTGTGTCACGTTCCTCTCGTTGCACGGGGAGCGCTTGCGCCCGGACATCGACGCCGCTGAGGCTCTGGTCATCGCCGTGGCCACGGGAGAGGCGGAGGACGTCAAGGTGATCGGCGAACGGCCGCGCCTGCTCAGGGAGGCACCGGCGTTGTGACCTCCGCCGCACCCCGTCCCGTCCCCCGGGCGTCACCGGAGGACGGCCGGGCGGTCCCGATAGGCTGACGCGGTTCGATCGCCGACCCAGCACGACGGAGACCGTGACTACCACCGCGTCGCACCACCTCTCGCCGGCCTTCCCCGGCCGCGCCCCCTGGGGCACGGCCAACAAGCTGCGCGCCTGGCAGCAGGCCGCGATGAACCTCTACCTGGAGAAGCAGCCGCGGGACTTCCTCGCCGTGGCGACCCCGGGCGCGGGAAAGACGACCTTCGCGCTGACCCTCGCCTCCTGGCTGCTGCACCACCACGTCGTCCAGCAGGTGACCGTCGTCGCGCCGACCGAGCACCTGAAGAAGCAGTGGGCCGAGGCCGCGGCGAGAGTGGGCATCAGACTGGACCCCGAGTACAGCGCGGGCCCGCTCGGCCGGGAGTACCACGGGGTCGCGGTGACCTACGCGGGCGTGGGCGTACGCCCGATGCTGCACCGCAACCGCTGCGAGCAGCGCAAGACGCTGGTCATCCTGGACGAGATCCACCACGCCGGCGACAGCAAGTCCTGGGGCGAGGCGTGCTTCGAGGCGTTCGAGCCCGCCACCCGCCGGCTGGCCCTCACCGGCACCCCGTTCCGCTCCGACAGCAACCCCATCCCGTTCGTCACCTACGCCGAGGACGCCGAGGGCATCCGCCGGTCGGTGGCGGACTACACCTACGGCTACGGCAACGCGCTGGCCGACGGCGTCGTGCGGCCGGTGATCTTCCTCTCCTACAGCGGCAACATGCGCTGGCGGAGCAAGAGCGGCGACGAGCTGGAGGCGAAGCTCGGCGAGCCGATGACCAAGGACGCCATCTCCCAGGCCTGGCGCACCGCCCTCGACCCGCGCGGCGACTGGATGCCCAGCGTCCTGCGCGCGGCCGACACCCGGCTGACGGAGGTCCGCAAGTCGATCCCCGACGCGGGCGGGCTGGTGATCGCCAGCGACCAGGACTCGGCGCGCGCCTACGCCAAGCTGCTCCGCGAGATCACCGGCACCGGGCCGACCGTCGTGCTCTCCGACGACAGCGGCGCCTCGAAGCGGATCGAGGAGTTCAGCGCCTCCGAGGACCGCTGGATGGTGGCCGTCAGAATGGTCTCGGAGGGCGTGGACGTGCCGCGCCTGGCGGTCGGCGTGTATGCCACGACCATCTCCACACCGCTGTTCTTCGCCCAGGCCGTCGGCCGTTTCGTCCGCTCCAGACGGCGCGGCGAGACCGCGTCCGTCTTCCTGCCCACCATCCCCATGCTGCTGGGCTTCGCCCACGAGATGGAGGTCGAGCGGGACCACGTCCTGGACAAGCCCAAGAAGGGCGGGGAGGACGAGGACCCGTACGCGGAGGAGGCCGGCCTCCTCAAGGAGGCCGAGCAGCAGAAGGACGAGAACACCGGCGACCAGGACCAGCTCCCCTTCGAGGCGCTGGAGTCCGAGGCGGTCTTCGACCGGGTGATGTACGACGGGGCCGAGTTCGGCATGCAGGCCCACCCCGGCAGCCAGGAGGAGCAGGACTACCTGGGCATCCCCGGACTGCTGGAGCCCGACCAGGTGCAGCTGCTGCTCCAGAAGCGGCAGGCGCGGCAGATCGCGCACAGCCGCCGCAAGCCGGACAGCGAGGCCGACCTGCTGGAGACGCCGGCCGAGAACCGGCCGGTGGTCACCCACAAGGAGATGCTGGAGATGCGCCGGCAGCTCAACTCGCTCGTCGGCGCGTACGCCCACCAGAGCGGCAAGCCGCACGGCGTGATCCACACGGAGCTGCGGCGGGTCTGCGGCGGGCCGCCCACGGCGCAGGCGACGGCGGGCCAGTTGCAGCAGCGGATCGCCAAGGTGCGGGAGTGGGCGACGCGGATGCGGTGACGTCCGCGCCGTCCGCGGAGGGTCTCCGCCGGCCGGCGGAGACCCTCCGCGCACGTCCGGGCGCGGTCCGCATACTGGGCAGTACAAAGAGAATGGACCGGACCGCCGGAGGCGGCCGCTGTACGCAATGCGGATAAACCAGTTCACCAACGCCCGGATTCTGGACGGGCTCTTTCGAAGGTGTGTCGAAGGTCGCTAAGTTTCCCGACACGCACACGCCCCGTGGCAGCTCTGCCCCGGAGCGCAGCCGGTGCGACCCGCCAGACCGATCGGCGGCCTTCCGGGAACAACCAGGCACTCGTGCCCGCCGACGGGACCGGCGAGGCACACCCCGGAGCGGAACCGTCGGCACACACCCGAGGAGGGGGCGTCGTGACCGCGGAGACTTCCCAGACGCTCGACAGAGGACTGCGCGTCCTCAAACTGCTCGCCGACACCGACCACGGCCTGACCGTCACCGAGCTGTCCAACAAGCTCGGGGTCAACCGCACGGTCGTCTACCGACTGCTCGCCACCCTCGAACAGCACTCCCTGGTCCGCAGGGACCTGGGCGGCCGCGCCCGCGTCGGGCTCGGCGTGCTGAGGCTGGGACGGCAGGTGCACCCGCTGGTGCGGGAGGCGGCCCTGCCCGCGCTGCGGGCGCTGGCCGAGGACGTCGGCGCCACCGCGCACCTGACCCTGGTGGACGGCAACGACGCCCTGGCCGTCGCCGTCGTCGAGCCGAGCTGGACCGACTACCACGTCGCCTACCGCACCGGGTTCCGCCACCCCCTCGACAAGGGGGCCGCCGGCCGCGCGATCCTCGCCGGCCGCAATCCGGAGCGGGACCTGCCCGAGGGCTACGTCCTCACCCACGGTGAACTGGAGGCGGGCGCCTGCGGCGCCGCCGCCCCGCTGCTCGGGGTGAACGGCATCGAGGGCAGTGTCGGCGTGGTGATGCTCTCGGAGTCGGTGCCCCAGAAGGTGGGGCCGCGCGTGGTCCAGGCGGCGCAGGAGGTCGCCGACTTCCTGAGGTAGCCGCCCGCCGGGGCCGGCCGCGCGGCGGCGGGCCGCCCGCCCACCGCCGCGCCCGCCGCCGAGGTGAACTAGATTCACCCCCATGCCAGCTCTGACCCCTCGCGCACGGACCCTCGCGGTCTGCGGGGCGCTCGTCACCGCGCTGCTCGCGGTCGCCGCCCTCGCCCCGCTGCCGTTCTCGGTCGCCCATCCCGGTATCACCGCGGACGTCCTGGGCGAACACCGGGACAGGCCGGTCATCACCGTCTCGGGGGACGGGGACCCCGGGGCCGGCGACCGCCCCTCGAAGGGCGAGCTGCTGGCCACCACGATCGTGGCGACCGCTCCGGAGACGACCGTGCGCCTGGCCGACGTGCTGGGGAGCTGGTTCGACACCGACCGCGCGGTGATGCCGCGCGACGCGGTCTACCCGGTCGGCGACGACCCGGAGGAGATCGAGGAGCACACCACCGCCCAGATGGAGGAGTCGCAGGACGTGGCCGTCGCCGCCGCGCTGCGCGAACTGGGCCTGTCCGCCGGCGAGGTGGAGGTGGACCTGCGGCTGGAGGACGTCGGCGGTCCCAGCGCCGGCCTGGTCTTCGCCCTCGGCATCGTCGACAAGCTCGACGGCGAGGACCTCACCGGCGGCCGGACGATCGCCGGCACCGGCACCATCGACCGGGCCGGGAAGGTCGGGCCGGTCGGCGGCGTCCCGCTGAAGACCCAGGCCGCCAGGCGCGACGGGGCAACCGTCTTCCTGGTGCCCGAGGCCGAGTGCGGTACGGCCCGGGAGGAGCTCCCCGACGGTCTGCGCCTGGTTCCCGTCGCCACCCTGGACGGCGCCCTCGACGCCCTCAGGGCGCTGCGGGAGGGCGGACGCGTGCCGAGCTGCTAGCCCGGAACGGACGGCCGGACGACCGGACGGCACGGGGAGGCGGCGGACCGGCGGCGGCCCGGGGACGGACCGGAGGCGGCCCGGGGGTCAGAACAGCTTGCCCGGGTTGAGCAGGCCCAGCGGATCGAAGACCTGCTTGATGCCGCGCTGCATCTCCATGGCCACCGGGCCCAGCTCGCGGGCCATCCACTCCTTCTTGAGCATCCCCACCCCGTGCTCGCCGGTGATCGTGCCGCCCAGCTCCAGGCCGAGCGCCATGATCTCCCCGAACGCCGCCCGCGCCCGGCGGGCCTCGTCCGGGTCGCGCCCGTCGAAGCAGACCACGGGATGGGTGTTGCCGTCGCCCGCGTGGGCGCAGACGCCGATGGTCAGCCCGTGCTTCTCCGCGAGGGCCTCGACCCCCTGGAGCATGTCGGCCAGCCGGCCGCGGGGGACGCACACGTCGTCGATCAGCATCGTGCCCCCGACCGCCTCCAGGGCGACCAGCGCCGACCGCCGCGCCTGGAGCAGCATCGCGGACTCGGCCTCGTCCTCGGCGGGGACGACCCCGCTCGCCCCGGCCGCCGCGCACAGCTCCCCGACGGCGGCCAGGTCGGCCGCCGGGTCGGGGGTGTCGAAGGCGGCCAGCAGCAGCGCCCCGGTGGTCTCCGGAAGCCCCATCCGCGTCAGCTCGTTGACCGCGCGCAGCGTGGTGCGGTCCATCAGCTCCAGCAGCGCGGGCGTGTGCCCGGCGGCCATGATCCGGCACACCGCGTCGCCCGCGGCGGCGGCCGAGGGGAACTCGGCGGCCAGCGCGAGCTGCCGGGGCGGCCTGGGGCGCAGGGCCAGGGTGGCGCCGACGACGATGCCCAGGGAGCCCTCGGAGCCGACGAACAGCCGGGTCAGGTCGTAGCCCGCCACGCCCTTGGCGGTGCGGCGCCCGGTGGACATCAGCCGCCCGTCGGCCAGCACCACGTCCAGGCCCAGGACGTACTCGGCGGTGACCCCGTACTTCACGCAGCACAGTCCGCCGGCGGCCGTGCCGATGTTGCCGCCGATGGTGCACTGCTCCCAGCTGGAGGGGTCCGGCGGGTAGGACAGGCCCAGCTCCTCGGCGGCCCGGGAGAGGTCGGCGTTGACCACGCCCGGCTCGACGACCGCGATCCGGTCGACCGGGTCGATCTCCAGGATGCGGTCCATCCGCACCAGCGACAGCACGATGCACCCGTCGACGGCGTTGGCGCCGCCGGACAGCCCGGTGCGGGCGCCCTGCGGGACGACGGGCACCCGCAGCGCCGTCGCGGTGCGCATCACGTGCCGCACCTGCTCGACCGTGCGGGGCAGGACCACCACCGCGGGCGTGCCCGCCTCGCAGAAGCCCGCCATGTCGCGGGCGTAGGAGCCCGTCACGTCGGGGTCGGTGAGGACCGCGTCCTGCGGCAGGCCGTCCCGCAGCCGTTCGATCAGCGCGCTCATGGCGTCAGCCTGGCACCGGCGCGCCGCCCCGGCAACGGGGCGCCGGCGGGCCGGACGGTGCCGGGAACGGGCCGTGGCCCCGCCGTCAGGAAGGCGGGGCCACGGAGTACGGAGGGGGCGGCGGGAGCCGGGTCAGAGGTTGCCGCGCCTGGCCTGCTCGCGCTCGATCGCCTCGAACAGGGCCTTGAAGTTGCCCTTGCCGAAGCCCATGGACCCGTGGCGCTCGATCATCTCGAAGAACACCGTGGGACGGTCCTGGACGGGCTTGGTGAAGATCTGCAGCAGGTAGCCGTCCTCGTCGCGGTCGGCGAGGATCTTCAGCTCGCGCAGCTCGTCGATCGGCACCCGGGTCTCGCCGACCCACTCGCCGAGGGTGTCGTAGTAGGAGTCGGGGGTGTCGAGGAACTCCACGCCGGCGGCGCGCATGGCCCGCACGGTGGCGACGATGTCGTTGGTGGCGAGGGCGATGTGCTGCACGCCGGGGCCGCCGTAGAACTCCAGGTACTCGTCGATCTGCGACTTCTTCCTGGCGATCGCCGGCTCGTTGAGCGGGAACTTCACCTTGCGCCTGCCGTCGGCGACGACCTTCGACATCAGCGCGGAGTACTCGGTGGCGATGTCGTCGCCGACGAACTCCTTCATGTTGGTGAAGCCCATGACCTTGTTGTAGAAGGCCACCCACTCGTCCATCCTCCCGAGCTCGACGTTGCCCACGCAGTGGTCGATGGCCTGGAAGAAGCGGTGGGCCGGGGGCTCGACGATCGGGGAGGCGGCGACGAAGCCGGGCAGGTAGGGCCCCTCGTAGCCGGAGCGCTCCACCAGGGTGTGGCGGGTCTCGCCGTAGGTGGCGATGGCGGCGAGCACGACCGTGCCGTGCTCGTCCTTCAGCTCGTGGGGCTCCTCCAGGCCGGTGGCGCCGTGGGCGACGGCGTACTCGTAGGCGGCCCGGGCGTCCGGCACCTCGATGGCCAGGTCGATCACGCCGTCGCCGTGCGCGGCGACGTGCTCGGCCAGCCACCGGCCGCGGTCGGTGGAGGGCTTGATGACCGACGTCAGGACGAAGCGGGCGGACCCCGACTCCAGGACGTAGCTGGCGGTCTCCCGGCTGCCGTTCTCGGGGCCGGAGTAGGCCACGAGCCGCATGCCGAACGCCGTGGAGTAGTAGTGCGCGGCCTGCTTGGCGTTGCCCACGGCGAAGACGACCGCGTCCATCCCCTTCACCGGGAAGGGATCGGCCTGCCGGGCGGTGCTGGGGGTGTGGTGGGTGGTCTCAGTCATGGCGGCAGGCTCCCGCCGAACCACAAGATGCGCAATAGTTCGTGCAATCGCTGGGCACTTTGCTCAGTGACGACCCAGTCACACCGGGCGATCTGTACAGGATGACCACCGGAGGTAGGGCCATGGGCATCGACGAGCTGGACGGGCGGCTGCTGGAACTCCTCGCCGCCGAACCCCGCATAGGGGTGCTGGAGGCGTCCCGCCGCCTCGGCGTGGCCCGCGGCACCGTGCAGGCGCGGCTGGACCGGCTCCAGGGCAAGGGGGTGATCCGGGGCTTCGGCCCCGACGTGGACCCGGCGGCCATCGGCTACCCGGTCACCGCCTTCGCCACCCTGGAGATCAGCCAGGGGCAGGGCAACGACGTCCGGGCCCACCTGGCCTCCGTCCCCGAGGTGCTGGAGCTGCACACCATCACCGGACGCGGCGACATGCTCTGCCGCCTGGTGGCCCGCTCCAACGCGGACCTCCAGCGGGTGATCGACAAGGTGGTGGGGTTCGAGGGCATCGTGCGGGCCTCGACGGCCATCGTCATGGAGAACCCGGTCCCGCTGCGGATCATCCCGCTGGTGCGCCAGGCAGCCCGGGACGCCGACTGACGTTCGCCACGCGCCCGCACACGCCCCCACGCGCCCTCATCCGCCCCTCACGCTCCCTGGTCGGCGGCGGGACCGTTCCCCGCAGCCGGGAGGAGGGAGGGGCGCCCCGTGCTCGGGGCGAGGAGTCCGCTCTCTCTGGTAGATAGTGGACCAAGCGTTCCCCGGCCGCGTCGGCGGGCGGGGTGCGGCACAACGCCAAGCAACGGCCGAGCAGATACGGGACCGGACACATGAGCGCCCCTCCGTCAGCATCCGCCCACGGCACCCCGGGTCCGGGCTACTACCCGGACCCGTCCATCCCGGGGTACATCCGCTACTGGAACGGCGCCGCATGGGTACCCGGCACCAGCCGGCCCGCGCCGCCCGACGGCGAACCGATGCCCGCCCCGCCTGACGGGGCGGCCCCGCCGCAGCCGGCGCCGTCCGCGCCCGCCGCGCCGTCCGGGCCGTCCGGGCCGTCCGGGCAGGAGGAAGCGCCGCGCGAGGAGACGGGCCCGGTCTTCCTGGACGAGGAGGACGGTCCCGGGGACGCTCCCGCGGCGCCCCCGCGCAGCGGCACGCTTCCGGAGGTGCGCGGACGCGGCGAGGTGGACCTCCGGCCCGGCGGCCGGTCCGAGCCCGCCTCCGCCTGGCAGGCCGACGCCTCCCGGCAGTCCGGCTTCGACGGGGAGCGGGACGACCGCGTCTCCTGGGGCGCGGCCCCGGCGCTGGGCGCCGGACGCGCCCCGCAGGCCCTGGAACCGGGCTCCGACCCGCGCGGCGGCTGGAAGCGCGCGGACGCCGGGCCTGCGGGCGGCGGCGACGCCCCGCCCCGGACGGAGGGCACCATGCGGATGCGGCCCGTACGGCCGGCGGACGGCGGTGCTCCCGCCGCGCCCGCCGCGGGACGCCGGGAGGCCACCGGACCGCACACCCCCGAGGCCGCCCGCCCGGCGCCCGTACCCGCGCCCATGCCCGCACCCGCCCCCGCCCCCGCCCCCATGCCCATGCCCGCGCCCGCGCCCGCCGCGTCCGAACAGCCCTCGTGGACACGGCAGGTGCAGGAACTGGCGCAGCGCGCCCCCGCGTCCGGCGCACCGGCCCCCGGCCCGGGCGCCGCGCCCGCTCCCGCCGTGCCGGCCCAGCAGTCCCCGGCCGGGGCGCCGGCCGGACCGGAGCGGGTCGTGCCCTGGAAGCCGCCCACCGTCGATCCCTTCCTCCAGGCCGCCCAGCGCCAGGCCCGCCCCGCCGGGCTGGGGCGGCGGCTGGCGGCCCGGGCCGTCGACGGGATCGTCACCGCGGCGGTGACCGGCGCGGTGGCCTTCCCGTTCGTCGGCCCGAGCGTCGAGCACGTCCGGGAGGAGATCGAGGCCGTCGAACAGGCGGGCGTGACGCGGCAGGTCTGGCTGGTCGACGGGACCACCGGGGTCTACCTGGCGATCGTGCTGGGCGCCTTCCTCCTCTTCGGTCTCCTCTACGAGGTGCTGCCCACCGCCCGCTGGGGCCGCACGCTCGGCAAGAAGCTGTTCGGCCTCACGGTGCTCGACATCGAGGAGCAGGACACCCCGTCGTTCGGCGCCGCGCTGCGCCGCTGGCTGGTGTACGGCCCGCTGTCGCTGGTGGGGATCGGCCTGGTGGACGCCTTCTGGTGCGTCGTCGACAAGCCGTGGCGGCAGTGCTGGCACGACAAGGCGGCGCGCACCTTCGTGGCGCGCGGTTCGGAGTAGGCCGGCCCCGGCCCGGCGGCCGTCGCCCGAACGGCACACGCCGGATGCGCGGCGCGCGGCGGCACGGTGCACTCGGGCCATGAGGACACAGCAGCGGCGCCGCTTCCCCCGGGGAGGCCGGGGGTCGTCCGCGCGGAAGTCGCGGGGGTCAGCGGCGCACCGAGGGCTGCGGAAGCCGCCGTCCGGTTCCGGCGCGGTCCGCGCCGCGCTGCCCGGGCACCCCGCCCGGCACCGGGCGGGAGCGGTGCGCCGCGCGCCCGGCGGGCACCCTGACCGCGACGACCAGTCCGAGTGCGAGCGCCGCGCCCGCGACGGCCGCGATCCCGGCCCCCGAACGCGCCTGCGTCACCAGCAGCATGACGAGGGCCGAGAGGATGACGGTGGCCGAACCGTAGGCGAGTTGTGCGGGATTCGGACGCGGCATGGCGGAATCCGTCCTCGGGTGTCGGGAGTTGGCGTCGCACGACGGCGGTCGCGGTCCGCCGGACGACTCTACGGTGCCGCATGCCCGTGCGGTGAACTGGGTAAGCCCTCATCGGCCCGTGGCCGGCGCCACACCGGTGCACGGGGGGCGCACGGGTTCATGCCGCGGTTCCGGCGGCCGTCTCACGCCGGGTCAAGTGTCCGGAATCCGTGACGGGGTGGCCGAACACCGTACTTGCGTGGCGTGTTCAAATCAAGGTCTGTTTTTTCGGCCGCTGCTCATGTCCAATGCCTCCACACGTGTGTGCACACGTGCCATGGCCATGCATGGGGAGGGCAATACCTAGTGAAGAGCCAACGGAGGACCATCAGATCCGCCGCACTGGCCACGACGGTCGCCGTCATCGGGGCGACCTTTCTGACCGCCGGCACCGCCTACGCCAGCGAGGGCACCGCACCCGACGGCCGCGACCCGGCCGCCGCGGGCCTCAGTGACCACGCCAAGGGTCACAAGAAGGGCAAGGGCGGGCACGGCGAGCACGTGGCCCACGATCTGCCCGGTCCTCTGACCGAGAAGCAGCGCGCCCAGCGCCTCGCGGCCCTCGAGCGCCTGGCCTCGGGTGAGAAGCCCGTGACCAAGAACGGCTCCAAGGTCATGAAGCTCGACGACGAGAAGTACGTCGAGATGGAGCAGACCAAGACCGACAAGATCTTCACGATCCTGCTCGAGTTCGGCGACAAGGTGGACCCGAAGTACGGCGGCACCCCCGGTCCGCTGCACAACCAGATCCCCAAGCCGGACAGGAAGCAGGACAACTCCACCTACTGGGAGGAGGACTTCGACCAGAAGCACTTCGAGGAGATCTACTTCGGCGAGGGCGAGAACTCGCTGAAGACCTACTACGAGACCCAGTCCTCCGGCAAGTACTCCGTGGACGGCATGGTCTCCGACTGGGTCAAGGTCGAGTACAACGAGGCCCGTTACGGCAACAACGCCTGTGGCGACAACGTCTGCAGCACCGTCTGGGACGCCGTCCGCGACGGTGTGAACCAGTGGGTCGAGGACCAGAAGGCCGCCGGTCGCACCACCGAGCAGATCAAGGCCCAGCTGGCCGAGTACGACCAGTGGGACCGGTACGACTTCGACGCCGACGGCGACTTCAACGAGGCCGACGGCTACATCGACCACTTCCAGTTCGTCCACGCCGGCGAGGACGAGTCCGCCGGCGGCGGCGCGCAGGGCGAGGACGCCATCTGGGCCCACCGCTGGTACGCCTACGGCACCGACTACGGCCGCAGCGGGCCGGAGTTCAACAAGGCCGGCGGCACCGAGATCGGCGACACCGGCATCTGGGTCGGCGACTACACCGTGCAGCCCGAGAACGGCGGCCTGGGCGTCTTCGCCCACGAGTACGGCCACGACCTCGGCCTGCCGGACCTGTACGACACCAACGGCGGCGAGAACTCCACCGCCTACTGGACCCTGATGTCGTCCGGTTCCTGGCTGAGCAAGGGCAAGACCGCCATCGGCGACTCCGCGGGCGAGATGACCGCCTGGGACAAGCTGACGCTGGGCTGGCTGGACTACGAGACGGCCAAGGCCGCCACCAAGTCCACGCACAAGCTGGGCGCTTCGGCGAAGCCGGGCAAGAACCCGCAGGCGCTGATCGTCGAGCTGCCCGAGAAGGAGGTCACGACCGAGGTCGTGGAGCCCGCCGCGGGCAGCAAGCAGTGGTGGAGCGGCAGCGGTGACGACCTCCGCAACTCCCTGACCCGTACCGTCGACCTGACCGGTGCCTCCACCGCGTCGCTCGACCTCAAGGGCTGGTGGGAGATCGAGGCCGGCTACGACTACCTCTACACCCAGGTCTCCACCGACGGCGGCGCCACCTGGACCGCCCTGGACGGCACGAAGAACGGCGAGCCGCTCGGCCGCGACGCCAGCGGCGCCCCGGCGCTGGACGGCGAGTCCGGCGGCTGGGTGGACCTGTCGTACCCGCTGGACGAGTACGCGGGCAAGAAGATCCAGCTCCGCTTCCACTACCGCACCGACGGCGGCGTGGCGGAGAAGGGCTTCACGGCCGACGAGATCACCGTCACCGCCGACGGCGAGGAGGTCCTCACCGACGGCGCCGAGGGTGACGACAACGGCTGGACCGCGGACGGCTTCTCCCGCATCGGCGGGTCGTTCACCAACTCCTACCCGCAGTTCTACATCGCCGAGAACCGCCAGTACGTCTCCTACGACGAGACCCTGAAGGTCGGCCCGTACAACTTCGGCTGGCAGAACAGCCGCCCGGACTGGACCGAGCGCTACGCGTACCAGACCGGTCTGCTGATCTGGCTGTGGGACACCTCCCAGCTGGACAACAACACCAGCGTCCACCCGGGCGAGGGCCTGATCCTGCCGGTCGACGCCCACCCGAAGGCCGAGAAGTGGTCGGACGGCACGCTGATGCGCAACCGCGTGCAGTCCTACGACTCCCCCTTCAGCTGGTGGCCGACGAAGGGGATGACCCTGCACAAGAACGGCGAACCCGCCAAGGTGAGCTGGAAGCTGGGCAACCCGGTCTTCGACGACCGCAAGGGTGACTACTGGGACGAGTCCAACCCGACCGCCGGTGTGAAGGTGCCCGACACCAACACGCGGATCTCGATCGTCAGCCAGCCGCTGAACGGCAAGACGATCACCGTCCGGGTCGGACCCTCCAGCAAGAGGTAGAACCGCGTTTCCGCAGGTCACTGCGGGAATGAGGGAACAGGTCGGCCGCCGCCCCCTAGCGGGCGGCGGCCGATCGTGTTGAGAATGCGCCTGCGAGACCCTTTGCTGACGTGTTGTATAACGGGGGAGTGGTGAGCATGGCAGGTGGCGGCTGGATCCGGTTGCCGGACGGCAGCGTGGTGGTGGCCCTCTCGCTGCCCAGACCGGGGGCCGCGGGGCAGCGCGTGCGCTTCCTGGTCCACGCCGCCAACCGCGCCCGGGCCCTGACCCGGCTGCGGAACCTGGGCCTGCGCGCGGTCTACCTGCGCGGCAACACCGAGCCGCCCACGCCGGACGAGGTCAGCGCGGTGCTCCACCACCCCGACGGCCTGGTCTGGCGCTCGGCGACGCCCCGCGAGACCGACTTCTGGAGACCCGTGGGCGCCCTGCTCCGCAGCCCCGCCGCCGGATAGCCGGAAACCGCCCCCCGCACGGGCCGCGCCGCCCGCTCCGGCAGGATCCCCGCACGGCCCGGCACAGGCCCGCACGGCCCGGCGCCCCCGGGCACCCCGGGCGCGGGGAAGGCCCGGCGGCCGCCTCAGGGCTCCCGGACCACCGGCTCGCCGGTCAGCTCCACGCCCGCCTCCCGCAGCTCCCGGAGCGCCTTCCCGGTCGTCTCCGCCGCGACGCCGGCCGTCATGCCGAGCAGCACCCGCGCACGGAAGCCCTCGCGGGCCGCGTCCAGGGCGGTGGCGCGGACGCAGTGGTCGGTGGCGATGCCGACCACGTCCACCTCCGTGACCTCGTGGGAGCGCAGCCAGTCGGCCAGCCGGACGCCGTTCTCGTCCGAACCCTCGAAACCGCTGTAGGCCGCGGCGTACGCGCCCTTGTCGAAGACCGCGTCGATCGCGCCGGAGGCGACGGCGGGGGCGAAGTTCGGGTGGAAGCCCACGCCCTCGGTCCCGGCCACGCAGTGCGCGGGCCAGGAGCGGCGGAAGTCGGGGTGGTCGGAGAAGTGGTCGCCCGGGGCGATGTGGTGGTCGCGGGTCGCCACCACGTGGCGGTAGCCGGCGGTCGTCTGCCCGATCAGATCGGTGATGGCCGCGGCCACGTCGGCGCCGCCCGCCACCGCGAGGCTGCCGCCCTCACAGAAGTCGTTCTGGACGTCTACGACGATCAGGGCCCGGTGCATGGCGCACACCTTTCGGCTGGAGTGTTGTGGGAGGGAAGGGATCCGCCGGGGCCGGCGGGGGGACGGGGAGCGGACGGGCGGGGACGTTCCCGGTCCGGGGAGCCCGGCGTCCGCCGCGGGTGCGGGAGTCCGCGGACGGCACGGGCCGTCCCGCTCCCCATGGCGTACCCGGACGTGTCGGAGCGTACTCGGGCCTGCTCAGACGTACTCGGTCGGCAGGACCGGCTCGCCGCGCGAGAGCTGCGTCGCCGACAGCGGCAGCCCGTCGCGGGCCCGCACGTGCCGCTCACGGGCCGCGTCCAGCCGCTCCCGGGCCACGATCTCGCCGCCGCGGACCAGGTCCACCATCAGCAGCCGGTCCCTCAGCTCCCCGGGGACCTCGCCGGTGCCGACGACCTCCGCCTCCGCCACGCCGTGCTCGTCCAGGCGCCGCGCGGCCCACTTGACGCCGGCGACCGACATCTTGCCGCCCATGGACTTCTTCGCGACCGGCCGCAGCGGCGCGCCGGGGTCGTCGGAGTCCGCGCGGGCCACCAGCTTGTAGACCATCGACGCGGTCGGGTGCCCGCTGCCGGTGACGAGCTGGGTCCCCACGCCGTAGGCGTCCACCGGGGCGGCGGCGAGCGAGGCGATGGCGTACTCGTCCAGGTCGCTGGTCACGATGATCTTCGTGTTCCGCGCGCCCAGCTCGTCGAGCTGCTGCCGCACCCGGTGGGCGAGCAGCAGCAGGTCGCCGGAGTCGATGCGGACGGCGCCCAGGCGCGGGCCGGCCACCTCCACGGCGGTGCGCACGGCCTCGGCCACGTCGTAGGTGTCCACCAGGAGCGTGGTGCCGCGGCCCATGGACTCCACCTGCGCGGTGAAGGCGTCCCGCTCGGTGTCGTGCAGCAGGGTGAAGGCGTGGGCGCTGGTGCCGACGGTGGGGATCCCGTACCGGTACCCGGCGGCCAGGTCGGAGGTGGAGGAGAAGCCGCCGACGTACGCCGCCCGCGCCGCGGCCACCGCCGACAGCTCGTGGGTGCGCCGGGCCCCCATCTCCAGCAGCGGGCGCCCCTGCGCGGCGACGGCCATCCGGGACGCGGCGGCGGCGACGGCCGAGTCGTGGTTGAGGATCGACAGGATCACGGTCTCCAGCAGCACGCACTCGGCGAAGGTGCCCGTGACGCGCATGATCGGCGAGCCCGGGAAGTACACCTCGCCCTCGGGGTAGCCCGCGATGTCGCCGCTGAACCGGTAGTCGGCGAGCCAGGCGAGGGTGGGTTCGTCGACGACGCCCCGCTCGCGCAGGAACTCCAGGATCTCCGGCTCGAAGCGGAAGTTCTCGACCGCGTCCAGCACGCGCCCGGTGCCCGCCACCACGCCGTAGCGGCGGCCCTCGGGCAGTCGGCGGGTGAAGACCTCGAAGACGGCGCGCCGGTGGGCGGTCCCGCCGCGCAACGCGGCCTGCACCATGGTCAGTTCGTAGTGGTCGGTGAAGAGCGCAGTCGACGGCACCGCGACCGGCAGGCCCAGGTCTGCTGTGTTCATACGACGGATGCTACCTCTATTTCGTCAGACTGACGATATCTGTTCCGGCGGCGTCGGCGCCCCCGCCGACCCGTTTGCGCGTCCACCCGGTGCGGGTGGCAGCATGGAACCGTGAGCGACGACACACGCCGGACACCGACGCCTCCCGCCGTGCCCGTGCCGTGCCCCGCGGCGGGCCGTGCCGCCGGACGGGGCCGGACGGCCGGGGCCGTCCCGCGCCCGGAGGCCGCCTGCGGAGCCCTCGCGTCGGTCGCCCCCACGGAGCCCGCCGAGATCACCCGCCCGGAGTCGGACGAGGCGCCCGGGGCGGTGTCCGAGCCGGACGTCCCCTGGGTCACGGTCGTCCACAACGACCCGGTGAACCTGATGAGTTACGTGACATACGTGTTCCAGACCTACTTCGGGTACCCGAAGGAGAAGGCCAGAAAGCTGATGTTGGACGTCCACAACAAGGGCCGCGCGATCGTCTCCAGCGGCACCCGCGAGGAGATGGAACGCGACGTACAGGCCATGCACGGCTACGGCCTGTGGGCGACCCTCCAGCAGGACCGCTGATGCCCGGGCTCTTCGAACCCGCCGCCGCCGTGCCCGGAGGGGCCGCCGTCGCGCTCGACGAGGTGGAGATCTCCATCCTGCGCAGCCTGGTCGTCCAGCTCCTGGAGCTGATCGGCCCCGGCCCCGGCGGCGAGCAGGCCGGAGGTGCCGAGCAGGACCCGCTGGCAGCGCTGATGGCCGACGGCCCCAGCGAGCCCCCCGCCGACCCGGCGCTGGCGCGTCTCTTCCCCGACGCCTACGGCGGCCCCGGCGCCGAGTCCGACGAGCGGACGCGGGCCGCCGCCGCGGAGTTCCGCCGCTACACCGAGAACGACCTGCGCGCCCGCAAGCGCGAGGACGGCCTCGCCGTCGTGCGCGCCCTGGACGGGCTCGCACCCGAGGACGCGGGGGGCGCGGTGCTCACCCTCACCCCCGAGCAGTCGCGGCAGTGGCTCGGCACGCTCAACGACCTGCGGCTGGCGATCGGCACGCGCCTGGAGCTCGCCGACGACAAGGACAGCGACGAGCTGTACGACCTGCCGGACGGCGATCCGCGCAAGCCGATCGCGATGGCCTACCTGTGGCTGGGAGCCCTGCAGGAATCCCTGCTGGAGACGATGACGCGCTGAGCGGAGCGCTCCGATTACGCTCCGCATTCGAGGTGTGTCCGGTTGCCGGGGCGGTGCGTCCGATTTCCGAACACGGTGTCCAGTTTGGTTGTGTATTTCCTGCTGTGATGCGACCGTAATATGAACATGTGATCCAGGTCACGCCTTGCCGGTGGCGCAGCGTGGTAGGAACACCCAACCCGATTTTCCGCCAGGGCCTCAGCCGAGGCCGCGACCCCGGCGGAAACCCGGGCAGAACCGCGCTCGGCCTTTTGGACAACGACGTTCTCCCTGTCCGCCGCATTCCCGGCGACCACCCGTCGCCGTATGCCCCCGCAGCCGCACCAGCCAGAGGTACCCCATGGCAGAGACCGAATCCTGGACGACCAGAATCGACGAGGGGATCAGCGACTTCGCCGACCCCATCGCCTCGAAGCTGAGCGACATCGTCTTCTACACCATCCCCGTCGGCGACACGGAGTTCCCCTGGATCGTCGGCTGGCTCGTGCTGGCCGGCCTGGTGTTCACCGCCTACTTCGGGTTCGCCCAGGTACGCCACATAGGCACCGCCCTCAAGCTGGTCAGGGGCAAGTACGAGCAGAAGGACGCCCCCGGTGAGGTGAGCCACTTCCAGGCCCTCACCTCCGCCGTCTCCGGAACCGTCGGACTCGGCAACATCGCCGGCGTCGCCATCGCGGTCACCATCGGCGGCCCCGGCGCCACCTTCTGGATGATCGTCTGCGGCCTCCTCGGCATGGCCACCAAGTTCGTCGAGTGCACCCTCGGAGTGAAGTACCGCGAGGTCCACGCCGACGGCACCGTCTCCGGCGGCCCGATGCACTACCTGCGCAAGGGCATGGCCGAACGCGGATACGGCGCCCTGGGCAAGGTCCTCGCGGCCGGCTCCGCCTTCGCGCTGATGTTCTTCGCCTTCTTCGGCGGCAACCTCTTCCAGGTCAACCAGAGCCTGGAGCAGCTCCGGTCCGTGACCGGCAAGGACGACAGCGTCTTCGCCACCTCCGGCGGCGCCCTCGCCTTCGGAATCCTGCTCGCCGTCCTGGTCGCCCTGGTCCTCGTCGGCGGCATGCGCTCCATCGGCGCCGTCACCAGCCGGCTGGTCCCCGCGATGGCGATCGTCTACGTCGGCGCCTGCCTCGCGGTCATCCTGGTCAACATCACCGAGGTCCCGTCCGCCGTCGTCACCATCCTCGAGGGCGCCTTCGCCCCCGAGGGCGTCGCCGGCGGCGTCATCGGCGCACTGATCGTCGGCTTCCAGCGCGCCGCCTTCTCCAACGAGGCCGGCATCGGCTCCGCCCCGATCGCCCACTCCGCGGTGAAGACCAAGCGCCCCGCCACCGAGGGCGTCGTCGCGATGCTCGAGCCCTTCGTCGACACGGTCATCATCTGCACCATGACCGCGCTGACCATCGTCATCGCCAGCACCCCGAGCTGGGAGGCGGCCCGCGAGGCCGTGGCGGACGGCAGTGCCCCCGAGTCCGGCGTGGCCCTGACCTCGGACGCCTTCGAGACCGTCATCTCCTGGTTCCCGTACGTGCTGACGGTCGCGGTCCTCCTCTTCGCCATCTCCACGATCATCACCTGGGGCTACTACGGCCTGAAGACCTGGACGTACTTCTTCGGCCGCAGCAAGGCCAGCGAGACCCTCTACAACGTCCTGTTCAGCCTCATCGTCGTCGCCGGCGCCCTGATGTCCCTGGGCTCCCTGGTCGCCATGGCCGACTCCTTCCTGTTCATCGCCGCGGTGTTCAACATCATCGGCCTGTACCTGCTGGCCCCCATGGTCAAGAAGGAACTCGGGAAGGTCCTCGACTACGTCCGCCGCCGCGACGCCGGCGAGACCGAGGAGCAGATCGAGGCCGACGAGGCCGGCTCCGCCGGAGAGGCCGCCCCGCTCGCCAAGTGACCCCCGCCCACCGGCCGGACAGTCCGCACCGCACCACCGGGGCCTCGCCCGTACCGACCACCGGTACGGGCGGGGCCCCGCCCGTCCGCCCCGCCCGCGTCCCCCCTGCCTATGCTGTGGGCCATGCTGACCATCACCCAGGAGCTGCACGACAAGATCGTCGCGCACGCCCGGCAGGACCACCCCGACGAGGCGTGCGGCGTCATCGCCGGCCCGGCCGGCAGCGACCGGCCCGAACGCTTCATCCCCATGCTGAACGCCGCCCGCTCCCCGACGTTCTACGAGTTCGACTCCGGTGACCTCCTCAAGCTCTACCGCGAGATGGACGACCGCGACGAGGAACCCGTCGTGATCTACCACTCCCACACGGCCACCGAGGCGTACCCCTCGCGCACCGACGTCGCCTACGCCAACGAGCCCGGCGCCCACTACGTCCTGGTCTCCACCGCCGAGTGCGGCAACGACGAGGGCCCCTTCTCCTTCCGGTCCTTCCGCATCGTGGACGGCGAGATCACGGAGGAAGAGGTCAGGATCGTCCCGGCCTACGAGGACTGACACGGCCGGAACGCCCCGCGGAGCCGCCCGGCACGGAAGACGAGACGAAAGGTGAGACGGCACGGTCCGCATCGTGACATGCCCATCCGAATCCCCGGCCGGGAATCGTTACGATGAGCCCATGGTTAACCACGACGTGAGCGACACCCACCCGGGCAGCGCCCCGGGCACGCTGCTCGTGGCACGCCTGCACGTGGACCTGTGCCGCCTCGCCAGTGCCGCATGTCGGCCCCGCGTCCGCGCCCGCGACTGACCGGGCGTCCCCGCGCGGCCCCCGCCGGCCGCACCCGCGCACATCCCGCACGGCCCCACACCGTCCGCTTCCCGCCTCTCCCACAGGAGCACACCCATGGCCATCGAGGTCCGCATCCCGACCATCCTCCGCACCCACACGGGCGGCCAGAAGACCGTCGAGGGCAACGGCGGCACCCTCGCCGAACTCATCGACGACCTGGAGACCCGCCACAGCGGCATCCGGGAGCGCCTGGTCGAGGGCGGTGAGCTGCGCCGCTTCGTCAACGTCTACCTCAACGACGAGGACGTCCGCTTCCTCGACGGCATCTCCACCAAGCTCAGCGACGGCGACAGCGTGACCATCCTGCCCGCGGTGGCCGGAGGATCCGCCATGGCCGGGGGCATGCGCTGATGCGCTACGACTCGCCGATCGCCGCGGTGGGAAACACCCCCCTGGTGCTCCTGCCGCGGCTCTCCCCCTCCGAGAACGTCCGCATCTGGGCCAAGCTGGAGGACCGCAACCCCACCGGCTCGATCAAGGACCGCCCCGCCCTCCACATGATCGAGCAGGCCGAGAAGGAGGGCCGGCTCACCCCCGGCTGCACCATCCTCGAACCCACCTCCGGCAACACCGGCATCTCGCTGGCCATGGCGGCCAGGCTCAAGGGCTACCGCATGGTCTGCGTCATGCCGGAGAACACCAGCGAGGAACGCCGCCAGCTCCTGGCCATGTGGGGCGCCGAGATCATCTCCTCCCCGGCCGCCGGCGGCTCCAACACCGCCGTGCGCGTCGCCAAGGAACTGGCCGCCGAGCACCCCGACTGGGTCATGCTCTACCAGTACGGCAACCCCGACAACGCCGGCGCCCACTACACCGGCACCGGCCCCGAGATCTACGCCGACCTGCCCTCCATCACCCACTTCGTCGCCGGCCTCGGCACCACCGGCACCCTGATGGGCGCGGGCCGCTACCTGCGCGAGAAGGTCCCCGGCATCCAGATCGTCGCCGCCGAACCGCGCTACGACGACCTCGTCTACGGCCTCCGCAACCTCGACGAGGGCTTCGTCCCCGAGCTGTACGACGAGAGCGTCCTCACCACCCGCTACTCCGTGGGCTCCGAGGACGCCGTCACCCGCACCCGCGAACTCCTCGCCCAGGAAGGCATCTTCGCGGGCGTCTCCACCGGCGCGGCCCTCCACGCCGCCATCGGCGTCGGCCGCAAGGCCATGAAGGCGGGCGAGAACGCCGACATCGTCTTCATCGTCGCCGACGGAGGCTGGAAGTACCTCTCCACCGGCATCTACACCGCCCCCAGCACCGAAGCCGCGGTCGAGGCACTCCACGGACAGCTCTGGGCGTGAGCCCCGCGACGACCTCCGCGTGACACCCGCCGACGGGCCGCGCGCGGAACCCGCCGCGCCACCCCCCGCACGGCGCACCCGCCCCGCCGCCACGCTCCCCGCCGCCACCGCGCGGCCGGGAGCGGCGGCGCACCACCACTCACCGGCCCCCGGCGCGCCCCGCCGCGGAACGCCCGCGGCCGTCCCCCGGCGGCACCCCGGTGCCACCGGCCGCAACCCCTCCGGACGCGCCGCCGCGGGCGCCCCCACGGACCTACCCCGCCCTGGTGATTCCGCCCACAACGGAGCCACACGGAGGAGCCACCGGCCCCCGCGCGCCGTACGCTCAGGTAACCCCTCTTCCCGGGCCACGGAGGTTCCTTCCCCATGAAGCTCACCGTCGTCGGCTGCTCGGGATCGTTCCCGTCCGCGGAATCGGCCTGTTCGAGCTACCTCGTCGAGGCCGACGGCTACCGGCTCCTGCTCGACATGGGAAACGGTGCCCTCGGCGAACTGCAGCGCCACTGCGGCCTCTACGACCTCGACGCCGTCGTCCTCAGCCATCTCCACGCCGACCACTGCATCGACATGTGCGCGTACTTCGTGGCTCGGTACTACCGCTTCGAGGGCGGCCGCTGCCAGGCCATCCCGGTCTACGGCCCCAAGGGCACCGAACAGAGGCTCACCGCGGCCTACGCCGACACCCCGTCCGACACCTCCATGAGCGAGGTGTTCGACTTCCACGACCTGGCTCCCGCGAGCACCTTCCGCCTCGGCCCCCTCACCGTCCACGCCGACCTGATGCGGCATCCCGTGGAGACCTACGGCTTCCGCGTCGAGCACAACGGCAGGACCATCGCCTACTCCGGCGACACCGGCCCCTGCGACGCGCTCACCGGCCTCGCCCGCGACGCCGACATCTTCCTGTGCGAGGCGTCCTTCACCGACGGCAAGGAGGACCTCCCCGAACTCCACCTCAACGGACGGGAAGCCGGGGAGTTCGCCAGGAAGGCCGGGGTCGAACGCCTGGTGCTCACCCACATCCCGCCGTGGACCGACCCCCGGGTCAACCTGCGCGACGCCGCGACCGCGTTCGGCGGCCCGGCGGAACTGGCCCGCCCCGGGGCCGTGTACGAACTCTGAGGCGGGTACACGGACCCACGGCGGCCGCCCGCGGAAACCCACGCCCCGCGGGCGGCCGCACCCGTTCCGCCAACTCCGCCCCCGCGGCCCCGAGTCCGCCGGACTGTGCCGCTACGCCCTGTACTGCGCCTTCTCCAGCTCCTCCGCCTCCTCCTCCGGTTCCCGGCCCGGCGTGGGCAGATCGAACCTGACGATCGCGAAGCGGAAGACGGCGTAGTACACCGCCGCGAAGCACAGCCCCAGCACCACCAGCAGCCAGGGTCTGGTCGCGATCCCCAGGTTCAGCAGGAAGTCGATCGCGCCGGCCGAGAAACCGAAGCCGTCCCTCGCCCCCAGCGCCCAACTCAGCGCCATCGACAGGCCCGTCAGCAGCGCGTGCACCACGTACAGCGCCGGCGCGACGAACATGAACGTGAACTCGATCGGCTCCGTCACCCCCGTCACGAAGGCGGTCAGCGCCACCGAGAACATCATCCCGCCCACCACCTTGCGGCGCTCGGGCCGGGCGCAGTGGTAGATCGCCAGACAGGCCGCCGGAAGCGCGAACATCATGATCGGGAAGAACCCGGTCATGAACTGCCCCGCCGTCGGATCCCCGTGCAGGAAACGGGCGATGTCGCCCTGGTACCGCACCCCGCCGTCCTCGTAGGAGCCCGCCTGGAACCACGGGAACGAGTTCAGCAGGTGGTGCATCCCGACCGGGATCAGCGCGCGGTTGGCCACCCCGAAGATCCCCGCGCCCACCGCCCCGGAGCCCACCAGCCACTCGCCGAACCCGTGGATCGCGGCCCCCAGCGCCGGCCACGCGTACCCGAAGACCACGCCCAGCACCAGCCCCGCGAAGGACGCCAGGATCGGCACCAGGCGGCGCCCCCCGAAGAACCCCAGCCAGTCCGGCAGCTTCTTGCGGTGGTACCGCTGGTAGAGCAGGGCCACGACGAGGCCCATGACCACGCCTCCCAGCACCCCCGCGTCCGCGGGCTGCGGCACACCGTCCTCCGGCGGCAGGTTGGGATCCGTGAAGGTGGCCATCACCTGCCGGAAGACCAGATAGCCCACCACCGCCGCCAGACCCGTCGAACCGTCGGACCGTCTGGCGAAACCGACCGCGATGCCCACGGCGAACAGCAGCGGAAGGTTGTCCAGCAGTGCGCCGCCGCCCGCCGCCAGGAACTCGGCCACACGGTTGACGGCGGCCGGGAAACCCTCCCGGCCGAGCATGTCCTCGTACCCCAGACGGACCATCAGGGCCGCCGCGGGCAGCGTGGCGATCGGCAGCATCAGGCTGCGGCCGATGCGCTGGGCCACCGCCATCGCCGCCGAACCGCGGCCCGGACCGCGGTCCGAACCGCCGCTCCTGCTGTCGGCGGACGCCGGAACATCGGCCGTGGACATCAGCTTCCTCCTGTGGGGCCATGGGACTGTGGGACCGCGCGATCCACCCGCGGAAGACGGTTCGGACCACTCCGGACGCCCTCTCGCGAGACGGGCATACCGTAGGTTAATGTGCCAATACGGTCAGGTAGGGGAAGCCGACGCCGGAACGCCACACGGAACGTCGCACGAACAGCAGCGGAGACGGAACCGGCGCAGACGGAGGAGAGAACATGGCCAGCAAGGCGGAGAACATCGTCGCCGGACTCGGAGGCATCGACAACATCATCGAAATCGAGGGCTGCATCACCCGCCTCCGCACCGAAGTGGAGAACCCCTCCCTCGTCGACGAGACCGCCCTCAAAGCCGCGGGCGCCCACGGCGTCGTCAGGATGGGCTCCGCCATCCAGGTCGTCATCGGCACCGACGCCGACCCCATCGCCGCCGAAATCGAGGACATGATGTGACCCCCGCTCACCCCCGCACACCCCGCCCCGCGCCCCCCACCCACCCGGAACGAGCCCACCCCCCGCCCGACTAGGCTCGCCCCCATGTCACGCATCGACGGCCGCACAGCCGACCAACTCCGCCCCGTCACCATCGAACGCGGCTGGAGCAAACACGCCGAGGGCTCCGCCCTCATCGCCTTCGGCAACACCAAGGTCCTCTGCACCGCCAGCCTCACCGAAGGCGTACCGCGCTGGCGCAAAGGCAGCGGAGAAGGCTGGGTCACCGCCGAATACGCCATGCTCCCCCGCTCCACCAACACCCGCGGCGACCGCGAATCCGTCCGCGGCCGCATCGGCGGCCGCACCCACGAGATCTCCCGCCTCATCGGCCGCTCGCTCCGCGCCGTCGTCGACCTCAAGGCCCTCGGCGAGAACACCGTCGTCCTCGACTGCGACGTCCTCCAGGCCGACGGCGGCACCCGCACCGCCGCCATCACCGGCGCCTACGTCGCCCTCGCCGACGCCATCGCCTGGGCCCGCGACAACAAACTCGTCCGCGCCAAGGCCCAGCCCCTCACCGGCACCGTCTCCGCCGTCAGCGTCGGCATCGTGGGAGGCGCCCCCCTCCTCGACCTCTGCTACGAGGAGGACGTCAACGCCGAGACCGACATGAACGTCGTCTGCACCGGCGACGGCCGCTTCGTCGAAGTCCAGGGCACCGCCGAGGCCACTCCCTTCGACCGCGCCGAACTCGACACCCTCCTCGACCTGGCCGTCGCCGGCTGCGCACGGCTCGACGACATCCAGCGCCGGGCACTGGCCGCCCAGTGACCCGCCGCGGGACCGCGGCACCGCACGGAACTTTACGAGCGCTTTGCACGTCCTAGAGGGTGCGGGCCGTACGGGTCGAGCCGTACGGCCCGTCCAGGTGCCCCACCCACCAGAGAGGACACCATGCGCCGCCGGACCACCCTCGCCGCCCTCGCACCCCTCGCCCTCGCGCTTCCCCTGCTGGGCTGCAGCGCCGTCCAGAACGCACTGGACTGCGCCAACACCGCCGTCGTCATCGCCGACAGCGCGGGCGACCTCCAGCAGGCCGTGTCCGACGGAGCCGAGAACCCCGCCGAGATCACCGAATCCCTCGACCGCATCGACCGGAACCTCGACAAGATCGGCGAGAGCACCGGGGACAGCGACCTCGGCAAGGTCGTCGACGACCTCCAGAAGGCCGTCGACAACGTCCGCGCCGCCGCCGACAAGGGCGAAACCCCCGACGTCACCCCCGTGCTCGACGCCGCCGACGAACTCACCAAGGTCTGCACGCCCAACTGAGCCGCACCCCCGGCCGAGCCGAACGGGCGAGACGGGAGGAACGGGCCGCCGCCCGGCCGGGAAAGGCGGCGGCTTCGAGGGCCGGAGGCTTCGGGAGGCGACTTCGGGGGAGACGGTCATCCATCCGGGCGAGACGGATAATCGGTCCCCATGAGCAAGCGCCTGATCCTCGCCACCCGCAACGCCAACAAGGTCCGCGAGCTGGAGGCCATCCTCTCCGCCGCCGGACTCGACTTCGCCCTGGTCGGCGCCGACGCCTACCCCGAAGTGCCCGACATCAAGGAGACCGGCCTCACCTTCGCCGAGAACGCCCTCCTCAAGGCCCGCACCCTCGCCCAGGCCACCGGTGTCCCCGCCGTAGCCGACGACTCCGGCCTCTGCGTCGACGTCCTCGGCGGAGCCCCCGGCATCTTCTCCGCACGCTGGTCCGGACGGCACGGCGACGACAAGGCCAACCTCGACCTGCTCCTCGCCCAGCTCGCCGACATCGACCACCCCCACCGCACCGCCCACTTCGCCTGTGCGGCGGCCCTGGCCCTCCCCGACGGCACCGAGCGCGTCGTCGAGGGCCGCCTCCCCGGCACCCTCCGCCACGAGCCCTCCGGCACGGGCGGCTTCGGCTACGACCCCATCCTCCAGCCCGACGGAGACACCCGCACCTGCGCCGAACTCTCCCCGGAGGAGAAGAACGCCATCAGCCACCGCGGCCAGGCGTTCCGCGCCCTGGCCCCGGTGATCAGGGAGCTGCTGGGCTGATCGCCGGTCCGTGGAGGTGATCCCGCCGACGACGCCGAAGGCCCGGCTCACCGAGCCGGGCCTTTGATTTCAAGGAAGAATATGGTGCGGCCGGTGGGATTCGAACCCACACGGGGAAATCCCCACTGGGACCTAAACCCAGCATGACTGCCAGTTCCATCACGGCCGCTGGTCGCCGTCCATCGTACCGGTTGGGTCGCCCCCGGAGGGGCGGCGGTCACGAGGCTCCTCGCCGGTTTCGGCGGCACCATGTCCCAGTGGTCGCATGGCAGTTCGGGCACAGATAGCGCAGGTTCTCGCGTCGGTTGTCGTGCGGGGCGCCATTGACATGATCGATCTGGAGCGTCATGGGAACCCCGAGCCACTCGCCCTGGTTACCGCACAGAACGCACCGGTAGGGCACGCCGATCTCGTCCAGGGCCCGGCGCAGCCGGGCATGGTTCGTGCGGGGAGCGCCCTCGGGGCGCATCCGCAGTACTTCGTCGGCGATCCTTTTCGGCGCCTTGGGTCGCATCTCACGCCGAGTGCGCCGCTTGAAATGGGAGGTGTCCAACCCGAGCCGGACCACGTGTCGGTGTACCCGCCGGTGATTCGCGTCATTGACCGGCAGCCCCAGGCGACGCATGACGTCGGCGTAACCGGTACTGCCGGAAACGGCTTCCCGAAGCGGTGCCTCGGGGATGGATTTCCGTGCGTGTGTGAAATGCGAGGTGTCGATGTCCAGTTCGGTGAGCATGCGACGCAGCGCGGCACGCGATCTGCCGTCGTCGGGAACGCCCAGGGCGCGTGCCAGGGCGCGAACGCTGGACGCGAACACCGCGGCTTTCCTCACCTCCTCGGGCGTGAACGGAAGGTCGACCCGAGGACGGTGCAGCGCGGGGATGTGACCGGTGTCGATTCCGGCGGCGGCGATACGGCGCCGGATGTGGGAAAGCGTTCCCGTCGCGGGCGTAGCACCGAGCTTGGCCACGACCTCGCGCAAGGTGGTCGAGCTCGCAACGGCCTCGGCGATCGCCGTATCGGTGTACTTCCGCCAGGGGCTCCGCTGTGTGAAGTGACCGGTGTCGATACCGTGCTCGCTCACGAGTCTCTGGAGAGCGCGGCGCCTTCCCCCATTGGACGGGACACCCAGCGCGCGCATGAGATCAGCCCATGTCGACGAGCGAGCCACGGCCTCGACGAGGGTCTCACGTGGGACATCAGCCGGCATGGTGCCCCGCGAACAGCGCTTTCGCGCGTGCCGGGCGACCCAGGGCGAGTCGGTTGCCGAGAGAGCCCTCGGGTCGGCGCGGGCGTACGGGCGTGAAGTGCGAGGTGTCGACGCCCCACCGTTCCGGCAGCGTGCGGACGTGTCCGCGTCTGCCGCTCGTCGGTGTCGCGCCGAGGCGGGTGATCGCCTCGGAGAGGGTCGCCGACGCGCGGACGGCGTCGGCGAGTGCTTCCCGGGTGCAGCGGACGGCCACGGCCCCTCCCCTGCTTCCCTGGTGGACCGTCCGCGGGTGTTCGGTCGTGTGTCGCGGACTCGTACTGGTCAACGAGTCCGGTGACGTTCGGTTACGCCGGTCGACCGGGGAGGGGCGGAGGAGGAGCCGGGGAGGGGAGGCGTCAGATCGCGAGGTCCTTGATCAGCTTGGCGACGTGGCCCGTGGCCCTGACGTTGTAGAGGGCCCGCTCGACCCTGCCGTCCCCGTCGACGATCACGGTGGACCGGATGACGCCGGTGACGGTCCTGCCGTAGAGCTTCTTCTCGCCGAAGGCGCCGTACGCCTCCAGGACCTTCTTCTCCGGGTCGGCGACGAGGGTGACCCTCAGGTTCTCCTTCTCGCGGAACCTGGCGAGCTTCTCGGGCTTGTCGGGGGAGACGCCGATCACGTCGTAGCCCGCGCCGGCGAGGAGGTCGAGGTTGTCGGTGAAGTCGCAGGCCTGCTTGGTGCAGCCGGGGGTCAGCGCGGCGGGGTAGAAGTAGACGATGACCCTGCGCCCGGCGTAGTCGGAGAGCGAGACGGGGTTGCCGTCGGCGTCGGGCAGGGTGAAGGCGGGGGCGGTGTCGCCGGGTTGCAGTCGCTCGCTCATGGGTGCTCCTCGGGCGGGGTCTCTCTGGGGCGTTACCGCTTCGAAGCCTAGTCACGGTGTGTGCCGGGGGTGGCGCGGGGCATCGGAGGGGGCGGAGCTGCCAGACTGTCGGATAGCCGAATTCCGGTGCGCGGCAGCCCTTGTGGGGCGGATGAGACGGACGAGACGACGGAGGCAGTGCGGTGTCGGAAGCCAGGACCCCGGCGGAGATCGAGGCGGCGATCGTCCGCAGGCGGCAGGAGCTCGCCGCGACGCTGGACGAACTGGCGGTGCGGGTGCATCCGAGGACGATCGCGGAGGACGCGAAGGCGCGGGCGGCCGCGGTCGTGGACCGTACGGCGGGCCGGGCGTACGTGGCGGTGAACCGTGCCGTGTCGGACGTGCGGGAGAGGTTCGTGGACGAGGAGGGGCGGCCGCGGCCGGAGCGGATCGTGCCGGTGGTGCTGGTGGTGGTCGGGGTGGCCGGGCTGTTGGTGTCGGCTCGGCGCCGGCGCCGGTAGCGGCTGAGATACGGTCGTACCGTGAGTTCCCAGACGTCCCACCACGACAAGCTACCCATCCGGATGCTGCACGACCGGGTGCTGGTCCGTACCGACAACCCGGAGGGCGAGCGCCGTTCCTCCGGAGGCATCGTCATTCCCGCGACGGCGGCGGTCGGCCGCAGGCTGAGCTGGGCCGAAGTGGTCGCCGTCGGGCAGAGCGTACGGACGGTGGAGCCCGGTGACCGTGTGCTGTACGACCCGGCGGACCGCGCCGAGGTGGAGGTGCGGGGGGTCGCGTACGTGCTGATGCGCGAGCGCGACCTGCACGCCGTGGCGGCCGAGCGGCTGCAGGGGTCGGAGGACTCCACCGGTCTGTATCTGTGAGGGAGGGTCCGGCCCGCAGGTGCGGGCCGGACCGTGTGCCGGGCGGCCCGGCGGTGTCCTACCGGGGGGCGTTCGCCGTGCCGGCCGGGGCCGGTCCGGGGGTGCCGCCGGGGGTGGCGCGGGCGCTCTCCCCGTGGTCGCCGGGAGCGCCGCGGCCGGTTTCGCCGTGTTCTCCGCTCGTCCTGTCGCCCTCCCCGGCGTCGCCGGTTCCGCCGCCGTGGTGTGCGCTGCCGGTCCTGTGATCCGGGGCGGTTCCGCCCCGGTCGGCCGGCTGGCCCGGGGTGTCCGTGCCGTCGCGGCCCCTGCCCCGGTCCCCGCCGCCGTTCTTCCGGTCGTCGTTCCCCCGGTCCGTGTTCCCGGGGGACGGCGTCTTCCGGTCGTCGTTCTTCCGGTCGTCGTTCTTCCGGCCCGGGTTCTTCCGGTCGCCGTCTCCCGGGGCCGGGTCCGTCCCGCCCCCGTCGTGTGCTCCGTCGTCCCCGTCGCGGTGGTCCGGGGCCGCTCGTCCCCGGCCGTCGGTGGTGGAGTCCTCGCCGGTGTCCGGCTCGGGGGCGGGGGAGGCGCCGGGCTCGTCGGCGACCCGGGTGGGGTCGGCGTCGGGTGAGGCCTCCTGGGAGGGGTCGGGCGAGGCCTTGGGCATGCGGTGCTTTCCGCCGGGCTTGAGCTGGAACTTCTTCACGGGGCTGCCCTGGAGCGCCCGGGCGGTGTAGGCGGCCCAGATCCGGGAGGGGAAGTCGGCGCCGTTGACGCGGGCGAGTCCGCCGGCGCCGTAGAGGGGCTTGTGGACGCCGGTCTCGGGGTCCTGGCCCATGACGGCGACGACGGTGGTCAGGTCGGGGGTGTAGCCGGCGAACCAGGCGGCGCGGTCTTCCTCGGCGGTGCCGGTCTTGCCGGCGGCGGGGCGGCCGGCGGCCTTGACGGTGGCGCCGGTGCCCTCCTCGACGACGCCGCGCAGGACGGCGGTGGTGGCGTCGGCGGTGGCGCGGGAGACGGCCTGTTCGGTGCGCTGCTCGGGGATTCGAACGGGTTCCCCGTTCCGGGTGATCTCCTTGACGAGGGTGTAATCGATGCGTTTGCCGTGGTTGGCGAGGGTGGCGTAGGCCTGGGCGAGGTCGAGGGTGCTGGGGGAGGCGGTGCCCAGGGAGAGGGACGCGTGGGCGTCGGCGACGCCGGGGGTCTGCTCGGGGAGGCCGAGGGCGAGGGCGGTCTTCTTGACCTTCTCGGGGCCGACGTCGACGCCCATCTGGGCGAAGACGGCGTTGACGGACTTGTTCATGGCGGTGGTGACGGGGATGTCGCCGTAGTCGGTCTCGTCCTCGTTCTCGGGTTTCCAGGTGGTGGGTCCGTGGGGGCCGATGACGGTGCGGCCGCTGGTGCCGTCGTAGACGGTGCCGGGGCCGATGCGTTCGCCGTCGCGGGTCCTGGCGCCGTGTTCGAGGGCGGCGGCGTAGACGAAGGGCTTGAAGGTGGAGCCGGCCTGGTAGTCGCGGCGGGTGGCGTTGTTGACGAACTGCCGTGTGTAGTCGACGCCGCCGTACATGGCGACGACCTCGCCGGTGCGGGGGTCGATGGAGGTGCCGCCGGCGCGGACGTAGCGGTCCACCGCGCGGTCGTCGCTGAGCCGGGAGAGGAGTTCCTTCTCGACGGCCTCGACCATGGCCCGCTGTTTGCGGCGGTCGATGGTGGTGGTGATGCGGAGGCCGCCCCGGGAGAGCCGGCGTTCGCTGAGGATGCCGTTGCCGGTGAGGTACCGGTTGACGGCTTCGACGATGTAGCCGCGCTGGCCGGAGAGGCCGTGGGGGGGCTTGGCGGGGCCGGGGGCGGGGAAGGTCATGTCGGCTCGTTCGGAGGGCTTGAGCCAGCCTTCGGCGACCATGCCGTCCAGGACGTAGTTCCAGCGGGCGAGGGCGCGTTCCCGGTTCTCGGGGTGGGCGGCGACGTCGTAGAGGTTGGGGGAGTTGAGGAGAGCGGCGAGGTAGGCGCCCTCGGCGGTGGTGAGGTCGGCGGCGTCCTTGCCGTAGTAGGCCTGGGCGGCGGCCTGGACGCCGTAGGAGTTGCGCCCGAAGTAGCTGGTGTTGAGGTAGCCGGCGAGGATGTCGTCCTTGCCGACCTGGCTGTCGAGCTTGAGGGCGATGAAGAACTCCTTGGTCTTGCGGGTGAGGGTCTGCTCCTGTCCGAGGTAGTAGTTCTTCACGTACTGCTGGGTGATGGTGG
Organism: Streptomyces glaucosporus; assembly: GCF_039533345.1. Classification (NCBI taxonomy): domain Bacteria; kingdom Bacillati; phylum Actinomycetota; class Actinomycetes; order Kitasatosporales; family Streptomycetaceae; genus Streptomyces; species Streptomyces glaucosporus. Next base: position 99,574 of record NZ_BAAATJ010000008.1, read on the forward strand.
AGCCGGACTGCTTCCCCTCGCCGCGGAGCATGTTCCAGCCGGCGCGGATCATGGCGGTGACGTCGACGGCGGCCTGGTTGTAGAAGTCGCGGTCCTCGGCGGCGAGTACGGCCCGGCGGGTGGTCTCGGGGATGTCGTCCAGGTCGACGTTCTGGCGGTTGATCTCGCCGTCGCGGGCGAGCTGGGTGCCGTCGGAGTAGAGGTAGACGTTGTTCTGGGCGGCGGCGGCCGTGTTGGGGGCGGGGATGTCCACAAGGAGGTAGCCGGCGACGAAGGCGCCGGAGGCCGCCAGGGCGGTCAGGACGGCGGCGCCCAGGATCACCCGCCAGGTGGGTGACAGTCGCCGCGGCCGGGTGCGCCGGGCGCGCTCCTCGCCGTGCGGCTCCTCGCTGTTCGGCTCCTCGCTCATGGCAGCAGGGCTCCTTGTCGTTATGACGCCTTCATACCTTTTGCATGGATAGCCCCAGAGGTAACTTTTGCATCATTCGCCCCGGGGGGCGAGGCCGGATCACACCTGCGGCGGCGCGTGAGGGGTCCAAGAGGACGAACGGGCTTTCGGGGCGGCGGAAATCCTCTGCGGCCCTGCCGCCGGGGTGGCTAAGCTGTCACGCTCCGCCGTCACCCCGGAGGCCGCCGGATGCACTCGTTACGCCTCTTCCCCGCCGTCGCGGTCGGCGGTTTCCGCCGCTACGCGGCGTACCGGGCGGCCACCGCCGCGGGGGTCTTCACCAACACCGTCTTCGGGTTCATTCTGTCGTTCGCGTTCATGGCCCTGTGGGGCGAGCGTCCCGGTCTGGGCGGTTACGACCGGGAGCAGGCGCTGACGTTCGTGTGGACCGGGCAGGCGCTGCTGGCGGCCATGGCCCTGCTGGGCGGGGGGTTCCAGGAGGAGCTGCAGGAGCGCATCCGTTCGGGGGACGTGGTGGTCGACCTGTACCGCCCCGCCGATCTGCAGGTGTGGTGGCTCTCGGCCGACCTGGGGAGGGCCGCTTTCCAGTTGCTGGGGCGGGGTGTGGTGCCGATGGCCGTGGGGGCTCTGGTCTTCCCGCTGGTGCTGCCGGCCGATCCGCTGGTGTGGGCGGCGTTCGCGCTGTCGGTGCTGCTGGGACTGCTGGTGGGTTTCGCGGTGCGCTACCTGGTGGCGCTGAGCGCGTTCTGGCTGCTGGACGGTTCGGGGGTGAGCGCGGTCAGCGGCCTGCTGTGCGTGTTCTTCTCGGGGAACCTGCTGCCCCTGACGGTCTTTCCGGGGGCGTTCGGCGAGGTGGTGCGGACGCTGCCGTGGGCGGCGATGCTCCAGGTGCCCGCCGATGTGCTGCTGGGGGAGTACCGGGGCGCGGGCCTGGCGGGCGCGCTGGCGTTCCAGGGCGGCTGGGCGGTGGTGCTGCTGGCGGCGGGGCGGGTGGCGCAGTCGGCGGCCACGCGCAAGGTGGTGGTGCAGGGTGGCTGAGGGGGCGGCCGGCGCGGGGCCGGGGGAGGTCCCGGGCCGGCCCGGGGGACGTGCCGGGGTGCTGTGGCAGGGGCTGCGGGCGTACGGGCTGGTCGTGGCGATGTGGGTGCGTTCGACGATGGCCTACCGGGCGTCGTTCGCGATGGTGGTGCTGGTGAACCTGCTGGTGAGCGGGTTGGAGTTCGTCGGCATCTCGATCATGTTCTCGCACGTCGACGTGCTCGGCGGGTTCGGTTTCGCCGAGGTGGCGTTCCTGTACGGGACGGCGACCACCGCGTTCGGGATCGCGGACCTGCTGCTCGGTTCCCTCCAGCGGATCGGCGCGCGGGTGCGGGACGGGACGGTGGACACGCTGCTGGTGCGTCCGGCGCCGGTGCTGGCCCAGGCGGCGGCCGACCGTTTCGCGCTGCGCCGGGTGGGGCGGGTCGTGCAGGGGCTGGGGGTGCTGCTGTGGTCGCTGACGCGGCTGGAGGTGGACTGGACGCCGGGCCTGGCCGTCCTGGTGGTGGTGACGGTGGTGGCCGGTTCGCTGATCTTCGGCGCGCTGCTGGTGGCGGGGGCGGCCTTCCAGTTCTGGGCGCAGGACGCCTCCGAGGTGCAGAACGCGTTCACCTACGGCGGGAACACGCTGCTGCAGTATCCGCCGACGCTCTTCGCGCAGGAGCTGGTGCGGGGGGTGACGTTCGTGGTGCCGCTGGCCTTCGTCAACTGGCTGCCGGCGCTGCGGGTGCTGGGCAGGGACGATCCGCTGGGGCTGCCGGGGTGGGCGGACTTCCTCTCGCCGGCGGTGGCGCTGGTGTGCTGTGCGGCGGCCGGGTGGGTGTGGCGGGCGGCGCTGCGGGGGCATCGGAGCACGGGGAGCTGAGGCGGGCGTGGACGGGAGCGGGGACGTGGACGGGTTCATCGAGCTGGACGGGGTGGAGAAGGTCTTCCGGGTGCGGCGGCGCACCGGGCGGTGGCGCCGCGAGGTGCGGGAGGTGCGGGCCGTGGACGGGATCTCCTTCCGGGTGCCGCGCGGCGCGATGGTGGGGTACATCGGGCCGAACGGGGCGGGGAAGTCCACCACGATCAAGATGCTGACGGGTGTTCTGACGCCGAGCGGCGGCCGGATCCGGGTGGCGGGCACGGATCCGTCCCGGGAGCGCGTCCGGCTGGCGCGGCGCATCGGGGTGGTGTTCGGGCAGCGCACCACTCTGTGGTGGGACCTGCCGCTGCGGGAGTCGTACGTGCTGGTGCGGCGGCTGTACCGAGTGCCGGAGGCGCGCTGGCGGGCCAATCTGGAGCGGTGTGTGGAGCTGCTGGAGCTGGGCGCGCTGCTGGACGTGCCGGTGCGGCAGCTCTCGCTGGGGCAGCGGATGCGCGGCGACATCGCCGCCGCGCTGCTGCACGACCCGGAGGTGCTGTACCTGGACGAGCCGACCATCGGGCTGGACGTGGTCAGCAAGGCGCGGGTGCGGGAGTTCCTGCGGAACGTCAACGCCGAGCGCGGGGTCACGGTTCTGCTGACCACTCACGACCTGACGGACATCGAGCAGTTGTGCGACCGGGTGATGGTCATCGACCACGGCCGTCTGGTGTACGACGGCGGGCTGGAGGGCCTGCACCGGGTGGGCGGCAGCGAGCGCGTCCTGGTGGTGGACCTGGAGCGGGAGGCGGAGCCGATCCGGGTGGAGGGGGCGCGGCCGGTCCGGGTGGAGGGTCCGCGCCAGTGGCTGGCCTTTCCGGCGGGCGCGTCCGCGGCGCCGCTGGTGGCGCGGATCGCGGCGGAGTACCCGCTGGTGGACCTGTCGGTGCGGGAGCCGGACATCGAGGACGTCATCGCCCGGATGTACGAGCGGGGCGCCGCGGTCCGCGGCGGGGGCGAGGACGCTCCCTCCCGCGCGGTGGACGCCGGGGACGTCCCGACGGCGTAGCCGCCGTGCCGCCGGGACGTCCCGGGCCGGTCAGAGCGCGGCGGGCGACGCGCCCTTGAGGGCCTTGAGGTCGACGGCCTGGGCCATCGCGCGGAAGCCGCTGTCGCTGGGGTGGAGGTGGTCGCCCGAGTCGTAGGCGGGACGGAGCCGCTGCGGGGCCGCGGGGTCGCGCAGGGCCGCGTCGAAGTCGACGACCGTGTCGAAGACGCCGCCGCGGCGGATCTGCTCGTTGACCTGCCGCCGTACGGCTTCCAGCTGCGGGGTGTGCTTGCGGTGCCCGGCGAACGGGGTCAGCGTCGACCCGATCACGCGCAGTCCGCGCTGGTGGGCGCGCTGGGTGATCAGTTCCAGGCCGTCCACGATCTTCTGGGGGTCGGTCTGGTGGGGGGTCTTGAGGATGTCGTTGATGCCGAGCTGGACGACCAGGACCTTGGCGCCGGTGCGGGAGAGGGCGTCCCTCTCCAGCCGGTTCAGGGCGCTCGGGCCGTTCTTGAGGTCGAGGGGGGAGGCGTCGAGGAGGATCCGGTTCCCGCTGATGCCCTGGTTGAGGACGCTGTAGCGGGGTGCGCCGCGTTCGGTGCGCAGCCGGTCGGCGAGGAAGTCGGTCCAGCGGCGGTTGGCCCCGGGGCTGGAGGTGACGCCGTCGGTGATGGAGTCGCCGAGGGCCACGACGGCCCCCTCGGCCTCGTTCGTCCACACGTCGACGGCGGTCACGTAGCGCCAGTAGGTGGTCTGCTCGGTGTAGGGGGTGCCGGTGGTGTCGGCGGCCCGGTCGCCGCGGGCGAGGTAGCTGGTCTGGCGGGCGTGGGGGTGGTGGGTGACGGCGCCGGAGCCGGTGGGGGTGTAGAGGGTGACGAGCAGGTCGGCGGCGGCGGGCACGTTCAGCCGCACCGCGTCGCTGGTGACGGTGGAGCCGGCCGGGACGGTCACCTCGTTCCGGGCGTCGAAGGTCAGCCGGCGCATGCTGCCCGCGGCGGCCGCGGGGCTGCTGGGCTCGGCGGCCAGGGCGAGGGTGGCGTGGGTGATGGTCAGGGGGCGGGTGCCGAAGAGGTTGGAGAACTGGACGCGCGCGGCGGTCCCGCCGACCGAGGTGTGGACGACGTTCCGCAGGGAGGCGTCCGGATAGCCGTCCGCTGGCGCGTTTGGCTCGGCGGAGGCCGGGGAAGTGGACCAAGTGCCCACCCAGGCGCCCGAGGACGCGGGCGCGGCGGACTCGCCGCCTCGCGGAGCGGAGGCGTCCGGGGCGGGTCTGCGGCCTCCGGCGCCGACGAAGATGGCGGTGGAGACCAGGATGACGACGGCCGCGAGCCCTGCCAGCAGGGCGTATCCCATGTTCCTGGTCACGAGCGGCAGCCTCGTTCGTACACGAAGGTGTCCCCCCTCTGGGCGTGAAGATGCCCACAGGTGTGCGAAGTGATCGGCAAAAGCCCATGATCCCACGGGCGGTGGGGCGGTCCGGCCGGGATCCCCCGTCCGTTACGCGATCGATGAGCGGTCGGCCGGCGGGCGTCGTCGGCCACCGGGTCCGTCCTGTCGGACGCCCGTGGCGCCGTTCGCGTTCCACCGGGCCGTGCCTTGCGACAATGCAGAGGGGGACGGCTCGAACGGGTCTCGAACGGGTGGAGCGGGATGGAACGGACGACAGCGGACGAGAAGACGGACCGAGGAGCCCCCGGGGACACCGCGGCGGCGCCCCGTGCGGCACGGCCGGCGTTCGACCCGACCGCGTTCACGGCCGCCGACGAGGAGAAGCGCCGCGGGGTGCGCCGGATGAAGGCCATCGCGACGGGCGCGCTGCTCGTGGCGGCCGTGGTGTTCGCGCTGGCCACCTGGGCGGAGAACGCGGGGGCGGGGGCCTGGGCGGGCTATGTGGCGGCGGCGGCCGAGGCGGGCATGGTGGGCGCGCTGGCCGACTGGTTCGCGGTGACCGCGCTGTTCAAGCGGCCGATGGGGCTGCCGATCCCGCACACCGCGATCATCCCGACCAAGAAGGACCAACTGGGCCGCAGCCTGGGGGACTTCGTCGGCGAGAACTTCCTGTCGGAGGCGGTGGTGCGGCGCCGGCTGCGCGCGGTGGGCATCGCCGGGCGGCTGGGGCACTGGCTGGCCCAGCCCGACAACGCCGACCGGGTGACGGCCGAGATGTCGACGGCGCTGCGCGGGGCGCTGACGGTGCTGCGGGACAACGACGTGCAGGCGGTGGTGACGGAGGCCGTCACCCGCCGCGTCCACGCCCGGGAGATCGCGCCGACGCTGGGCCGGACGCTGGAGCGGATCGTCGCGGACGGCGGCCACCGCCGGGCGGTGGACCTGGTGTGCGTGCGGGCCTACGACTGGCTGGTGTGGCACCAGGACTCGGTGATGGACGCGGTCGCCGGCGGCGCGCCGGGGTGGACGCCGCGTTTCGTGGACCGCAAGATCGGCGAGCGGGTCTACAAGGAGCTGCTGCGCTTCGTGTCGGAGATGCGGGACATGCCCGACCATCCGGCGCGCGGGGCGCTGGACCGCTTCCTGCGCGACTTCGCCGGGGACCTGCAGTCCGACCCCGACACCCGGGCCCGGGTGGAGCGGGTGAAGTCGGAGATCATCGCCCGCGGCGAGGTGCAGGACGTGATCGCCTCGGTCTGGACGTCGGTGCGGGCCATGATCGTCGCGGCGGTGGAGGACGAGCGCAGCGCACTGCGGCTGCGGGTGCGGGCCTCGGTGCTCTCGCTGGGGAGGCGGCTGTCTGCGGACAGCGGGCTGCGGGGCAAGGTCGACGGCTGGATCGAGGGCGTGGCGGCGCACGTCGTGACCACCTACCGGCACGAGATCACGTCCCTGATCACCGAGACGATCGAGAGCTGGGACGCCGAGCACACCTCCCGCAAGATCGAGGCGAACATCGGCCGGGACCTGCAGTTCATCCGCATCAACGGCACGGTGGTGGGCGCGCTGGCCGGGCTGGCGATCCACACGGTGGCGCACCTGCTGGGCGGCTGACCGCGCCCACCGCCGCCGGGTCATCCGAGCCGCACGGTCCGTCCCTCGGCCGCCGAGACGCGCGCCGCCTCCAGCACCCGCAGGGACCGGGCGGCCTCCCGCGCGGTGACCGGGGGCTCGCCGCCGGTGCGCAGGGCGGCGGCGACGGCGGCGTAGTAGGCGGGGTAGTCGCCGTCGCGGGAGGGCACCGGCTCGGTCGCGTCCCCCGCTCCCAGGACGCCCCAGGCTGGCTCCGGCTCCACGCCCCACCGCTCGCCCGCGACCGGGCGGGCGCCGGAGCGCAGGGCGTCCTCCTGCGGGTCGAGGCCGTACTTGACGTAGGCGGCCTTGCTGCCCAGCACGCGGAAGCGGGGGCCGAGGAGCGCGGCGGTGGCGCTCGTCCACAGGTGGGAGCGGACGCCGGAGGCGTGGTGGAGGGCGATGAAGGTGTCGTCGTCGGTCAGGGCGCCGGGGCGGCGGGCGTCGGACTCGGCGTGGACGGCGGTGACCGGGCCGAAGAGGGTGAGCGCCTGGTCCACCAGGTGGCTGCCCAGGTCGTACAGGAGGCCGCCGACGTCGGCCGGGTCGCCGGACTCGCGCCAGCCGCCCTTGAGGGCGGGGCGCCACCGCTCGAAGCGGGACTCGAAGCGCCACACCTCGCCGAGCGCGCCCTCCTCCAGGAGACCGCGGAGGGTGAGGAAGTCGCCGTCCCAGCGGCGGTTCTGGAACACCGACAGCAGCAGGCCCCGGCGTTCGGCGAGGTCGGCGAGGTCCTCCGCCTCGGCGGCCGTGGCCGCGAGCGGCTTGTCGACGACGACGGCCAGGTCCGCCTCCAGGGCGCGGCGGGCCAGTTCGACGTGGGTGCGGTTGGGGGAGGCGACGACGACGAGGTCCAGCTCGCCGGCGCGGGCGAACAGCGCGTCGGCGTCCGCGGCGATGCGCACGTCCTCGCCGTGCTCGGCCCGGGCCTGCCGCTGCCGTTCGGGGCTGGAGGTGACGACGGTGTCCAGGACGAGGCCGTCGGTGGCGGCGATCAGCGGGGCGTGGAAGACGGCTCCGGCCAGGCCGTAGCCGATCAGCCCGACGCGCAGCGGACCGGAGGATCGGGGAGCGGAGGGGGCGGCGGCAGAGGCGGTGGCGTCCATGCGCCCACTTTGGCAACAGTGTTGCGGAAGTGCAAGCGGGGGCGACAATGACCGGGTGACCCCTGTCTTCCCCGGCGGCCTCCCCCACGGCATCTCCGCGTCCCTCTCCGGCGCCGCGAACCTGCCCGCCCTGCGCGGCCACAACGCGGCGCTCGTCCTTGACCTGCTGCGCGCGGCGGGCGGGACCGGCGCGAGCAGAACGGAACTGGCCGAGGGCACGGGGCTCACACCGCAGGCCGTCAGCAAGATCACCGCCCGGCTGCGGGGGGCGGGCCTGGTGGCCGAGGCGGGCCGCCGCCCCTCCACGGGCGGCAAACCCCGCACGGTCTGGCGCCTGGTGCGCGACGCCCGGTACGCGGTGGGGCTCCACCTGGACCGCGACGAGCTCACCGCCGTCCTGGCGGACCTCCTGGGCGACCCGGTCGCGGTCCACCGCGCCCCCTTCGACCTCGGCGCGCCCCCGGAGCACGCCCTGGAGACGGCGGCCGGGGCCGTACGCGCCCTGCTCGCCCCCACGGCGCCCGGCACCGGGCCGCACGCCGGCGTGCTGGGCGTGGGGGTGGCCTGCCCCGGGCCGCTGGAGCACCGGAGCGGAGTGCTGCGGCGGGTGACCGGCTTCCCCCACTGGGACGGCTTCCCGCTGCGGGACGCGCTGGCCGGACGCCTGGGGCTGCCCGTCGCCCTGGACAAGGACACCAACGCCGCGGCGCTCGGCCTCGCCCTGCGCGGCGGGAACGGCCCGGCGGGCGGACACGGCGGCGAGTCGTTCGCCTACCTGCACCTGGGCACCGGACTGGGCGCCGGACTCGTCCTGGACGGGACGCTGTACCGGGGCGCGCGCACCGGGGCGGGGGAGTTCGGCCACCAGGTCGTCCAGCTCGACGGCCCGGAGTGCGGCTGCGGGGACCGGGGCTGCCTGGAGGCGCTGTGCCTGGCCGCCGCCGCCCGGGGCGACACCGCGGAGGCCGCCCGTGTCCTGGGCGTGGGCGCCGCCAACCTCGCCGGGCTGCTGGACATCGACCGCGTGGTGCTGGGCGGGCGCACCGTGCTGGCCGACCCGGAGCCGTACCGCGCGGGCGTCGGGGCGGTCCTGGCCGCCCGGGCCGGGCGCACCGACGGCCGCCCGGTCCCGGTCTCCACCGCGCCCGGCGGCGCGCGGCTGGTCGCGGACGGGGCGGCGCACCTGGTCCTGGCGCCGGTCTTCGGCCGGCTGGACCCGGTGCGCTGACGTAGCCGCCGGCCGGGCGGGAAACCGGTCGTCGGAGAGTGACTACGCTGGGGGCCGTCGGCGCAGCACGGCGCGGTGCCGCCGCCCCCGGTACGTGTGTACGACAGGCAGGAGTGACGCATGGCGGAGCGCAAACCGATCGAGTCGTGGCTCACCGACATGGACGGGGTGCTCGTCCACGAGGGAGTGCCCATCCCCGGTGCCGACGCCTTCATCAAGCGGTTGAGGGAGTCCGGCAAGCCCTTCCTGGTGCTGACCAACAACTCGATCTACACGCCCCGCGACCTCCACGCCCGGCTGAGGCGGATGGGTCTGGAGGTGCCGGTGGAGAACATCTGGACCTCCGCCCTGGCCACCGCCAAGTTCCTGGACGACCAGCGGCCCGGCGGCACCGCGTACGTCATCGGCGAGGCCGGGCTGACCACCGCCCTCCACGACATCGGCTACATCCTCACCGACACCGAACCGGACTACGTGGTGCTGGGGGAGACGCGCACCTACAGCTTCGAGGCGCTCACCAAGGCGATCCGGCTGATCAACGCCGGGGCGCGGTTCATCGCCACCAACCCCGACGAGACCGGCCCGTCCGCCGAGGGCGCGCTGCCCGCCACCGGATCGGTCGCGGCGCTGATCACCAAGGCGACCGGGCGAGAGCCGTACTTCGTCGGCAAGCCCAACCCGCTGATGATGCGGGCCGGGCTCAACGTCATAGGCGCCCACTCCGAGTCCAGCGCGATGATCGGCGACCGGATGGACACCGACGTCCTGGCCGGGCTGGAGGCCGGGATGGAGACCTTCCTCGTCCTGACCGGGCTGACCGGGGCCGGCGACATCGACCGCTACCCCTTCCGCCCCTCGACGGTCGTCGACTCGATCGCCGACCTGGTCGAGCGGATCTGACCGGCCGGGCCCGCCCGGCCCGGCCGCGCCCGGCCCCGGACACGTTCGGCGCACCCCCGAACGGAGCAGCGCGGACGGGTGCCGGGATGCGGGCCGGGGCGGTGCGGCGGATCTTCGGGAGTACCGACCCGGAGGTTCGACATGGTCACCTGCCGCACCGCCCGACCGGTCCGACCCGCCCTCGCGGCGGCACTCGCCGCCTGCGCCCTGGCCCTTTCCGCCGCACCCGCAGCGGTCGGCGAGGAGCCGGGCCCCGCGGGCTCCCGCACCGCCTCCCCCGGGGCGACGGGAACGGCACCGGTACGGGTCACGCCCGCGACCGCCCGCCCCGGAGCCGAGATCATGGTGACGGCCCCCGGCTGCGGGGGAACCCGCGGAACCGCGCGCTCCGCGGTGTTCGTCGCCGACGCGGCGCTGGCGCCCTCGGCCGGCGGCGGACTCTTCGGGGAGACCAGGATCCGCTCGGACGCCGAGGAGGGACGCCACCGGATCACGGTGGAGTGCGAGGGCGCGGACGGCGGGCTCACCGGCCGGCTGACCGTGCGCCGCTCCGCCTCCGGGGCGCCCTCCTCCCCGGCGGCGTCCCCCACCGCGTCCCCGAAGACCTCACCGGCCGTCTCCCCGACCGGGACCCCGGCCGTCTCCCCGAGCCCGGTGGCCCCCGTGCCGGCCGGAGGCGGCGGCACCGCGGAGCGGGACGGGGAGAGGAGCGGGGACGCCGGCCCCGGCGCCCTCCACACCGCCCTGGGCGTCGGGCTGGCGGGCGCCGCCACCCTGGTCGTCGCCCGGCGGGCCGTCGTCCTGCGCCGCCGGAACCGCTCCGACACCGACCGCTGACGCCTCCGGCCGTGTACGACGACACCACCGCCCGCGAGCCGCGCGCGAGCGGCGCCGAGCGCGCCGTGGCGGCCGCGGTGTGGGCGGTCCTGCTGCTCGGACTGTGGCTGTGGGGACGGGACCTGACCGGCGGCTCCGGTCCGCCGCCGGGCCCGGAGCCCGGCGTCCCCGTGGCCGGCCGCGCTTTCGGCGGTGCGCCCGGCGGGGACTCCGCCGGCGCGTCCGGCCCCCCGGGGCACGCCGACGCGGCCCGGGCGCTGCCCGAGGCCCGCCCCCCGCTGCCGGACTCCGAACCCAGGCGTCTCGACATCGACGCCATCGGCGTCCACGCCCGGATCGTCGAACGGGGACTGAACCGCGACGGCGCGGTCGACCCCCCGCCGATGGACGCCCCCGGCCTCGTCGGCTGGTACGGCGGCGGACCGGCCCCCGGAGCCGGGGGCGCGGCGCTGCTCGTGGGCCACCTGGACACGGACACCGGGCGGGCGGTCTTCCACCGGCTCGCCTCCGTGGGGCCGGGCACCCAGGTGGACGTGACCCGGGCGGACGGCACGGTCGCGGAGTTCACCGTCGAGGACGTCTCGGTCGCCGAACGCGCCGACTTCGACCCGGAGGAGGTCTACGGGGCCCGCCGCGCCGGGCGGGCCGAGCTCAGGCTCATCACCTGCACCGGGGCCTTCGACCGCGCCGACGGCTCCTACACCGCCAACCTGGTGGTCTCGGCGTACCTCACCGGCGTCCGTCCCGCCCTCGGGGCGGACGCCGGCGAGCCGGCCCGGAGCGGCTGAAGCCGGACCCCGCCCCGGCCCGTCCGGAAAGGAGCGCGCACGGCGTGCCGTGCGCGCGGGGAGCCGTGCCGGTGAGGCGGTTCCGTCGTTCACAGGGTGTGGCCGCAGGGGTGAACCTTGCGGCCGAAGCGGTCGTCCCTCCCGCGTGTCGGGGATTGAACGGAGGGGCGTGCGGTACTTGAAGGCCGAGATCCCCCAGCACACGGAGGCTGTCGTTCCGCCATGTATGACACAGCGCAACCGGAAGCCGACGAACAGCCTGCCGCCGCGCGGGCCCTCGGCGAACTGCCGCTCTTCCCGCCGCCGCTGCGGCTCGCCGGGGACACCGACGACGACGAGGGCGAGTCGCACATCTGCCGGGGCATCGACTGACCCCGGCGGACCGGACGCGTCCGCTCCCGGAAACGCCTCCGGGCCCCACCGTGAGACGGTGGGGCCCGGATCGGGTGGTACGCCGCCAGGGACTCGAACCCCGGACCCGCTGATTAAGAGTCAGCTGCTCTAACCAACTGAGCTAGCGGCGCCCGCAGGGGCCGCGATCCGCGCGATGTGCGCCGAACCGTGCCGACCTGCGGGAACCAGCATACCCGACGCCGGAGGGTGCTCCGTCCCCGTGGTGCCGCGGTCCGCCGGGCGGCGGACCGCGGCGGACCCGCGGCACCACGGCCGGCCGTCAGCCGATGGGGCCTCCCCGGTCGCCCCGCCCGCAGGCGGTGCCGTCGCGGTCGGTGTCCAGCTTGTGCCGGTCGCGGCCGTGGACCGTGAAGGGCCTCCAGCCCTGGCCGTCCAGCCAGCGGCACTTGGCGGCGGAGCCCTTCACCTCCTCGGGGAAGACGCCCGGCACGCACTGCGAGGGGTCGCCGTAGGAGCGGTCGCAGCCGTCCACCCACGCCTCGACGTCCTCGGCGGCCGGACGGTGGTGCGCGTGCTTCCCACCCCGGTCCTCGCCGCCCCGGGCCTTTCCGTTCCCGGCCTTCCCCCGTTCGGCCTTGCCGGAGCCGTCCCCGGTGCCCGCCCGCGGCGAGGGCGCGTCCGTGTCGGTGCCGGCCCGCAGCGTCCGGGCCGCCTCCTCCTCGCCCTCGACCTTCACCCACTGGGCGACCGACGGCACGCCGTTCGCGTCGGTGACGAAGAGCATGTACCAGCCGGGCGGGGCCAGGTTCGGGTTGTCGGTCAGGTTCAGGCCGATCTCGGTGCCCCCGCCGGGCGCCTCGCCGTGCACCGTCATCGGCAGGTCGACGTAGCGCTGGTTGGGGTCGGAGGAGTGGGTGACCGCCTCGGGCCGGATCAGCGCGGCCTTGGTGATCTGCCCGCCCCCGGAGACGGTGATCCGGTTCTCGGTGCCGTACCTCCACTCCCGCGAGGCCGGTGGCGCGATCTCGGGGCGCGGTCCCTTGGACAGGTACGGCGGCGAGTACAGCGACAGGGTGGTGGAGTAGCTGCCGTCGCCGGGGTTGTCGCCGTAGCTCAGCACCCGGCCGTCGGGCAGGAGCAGCGAGCCGGAGTGGTAGCCGCGCGGCTCGGGGTCGGGGGCCACCGGGGTGAAGGTGTCGGTCGCCGGGTCGAAGATCGACGTCTCGTGCACGGGCACGGCCCGGTTGTGCAGCGCTCCGCCGGTCTCCAGCACGGTGCCGTCCGGCAGGATCACCGCCGAGACGTACATCTTGCCCTCGTCGCCCTTCTGCGGGGTGCCGTCCGCGTAGTGACCCCGCGGCAGGTCCGGGCCGGGCGTGTAGGCCGGGTCGGGCACGCTCAGGTCGATGAGGTCGGTGAGCCGGTGGGCGGCGGGGTTGCTGTCGACGTTGCCGCCGCCGAAGGTCGCCACCCGCTGCCGCTGGGCCGGGGGCAGCAGGACGCTCATCGACTGGTCCCGCTCGTCCTTGCGGCGCAGCCCGGGCACGTCGGTGACCGTCCCGGTGCCGTAGTCGTACAGCGAGGCTCCCGTCCCCGGCAGGCCGTTGCCGAAGACGTGGCTGCCGCTGTAGAAGAGCCGGCCGTCCTGGAGCAGGATCATCGACGGGTACAGGCCCCAGAACGACCAGGTCTGGTTGACCTCGTGGAGGCCGAGCCAGCGCTGCTCGTCGGAGGAGAAGTACTCGGCGGTGACCGTTCCCTCGGACTTCTCGTCCAGACCGCCGAGCGAGAGCACGTCACCGTTGCCCAGCACGGTGGCCGACGGGTACCAGTGCCCGGTGTTCATGTCGTTCACCCGGGTGTACTCGTTGGTGGCCGGGTCGAAGACGTAGGAGCTCTTCAGCCCCTTGTAGCCGTGCGAGCCGTCGGCGGCCGGGTAGTCCAGGTTGCCGCCCATGACCAGCACCCGGCCGTCCTCCAGCTGGACGTGCCCGGAGCAGAAGAGGTCCTCGGGGGTGTCGACGTCCGTCATCTCCCCGGTGGCCGGGTCGTACAGGTGGGAGGTGAAGGTGCCCGCCTCGAAGCGGTCCGGGTCGTTGCCCGAACCGGCGATCATCAGCACCTTGCCGTTATGGAGCTGGACGAAGTGCATGGCGCGCGCCTTCGCGTCCATCCGCTGCACCTCCCAGGTCCCCCGCGCGCCGGGCGCCCCGGGGTCCGGGGGTTCCTGGGGCTCGACCTCGACGGCGGTCATCTCGGCGTCGTCGAGGGTGACGGTGCCGCCCCCGCCGTAGACGGTGACGCCCCAGGCGATCCGGTCGGTGCCCTCGGGGACCTGCGGGGTGCGCACCTCGGCACGGGTGTAGGTGCCGGCGGCGGGCAGCGTCTTGAGGTCCGTCCAGTACAGCCAGCCCTGCTGCGGGTCGTGGCGGAAGGCGGTGAAGACGGTGTTGTCGGTGGTGGAGGTGTAGTGGACCGCCAGGTCGTACTGCGCGCCCGGTTCCACCTCGGGGGCGCACGCGGCGGTCTCCTTGATCATTATCTTGCGGTCGCCGCTCGTCCAGTCGGTGACCGTCAGCCTCGCCGCGCGGTCTCCGCTGCGGGCATCGGCGGTGAGGGAGTACTCGTAGGTGTTGTCGCCCCATCCGGCCCGCTGCCAGCAGTCGGCGAAGCCGTCGCCGTCGGCCGCCTCGAAACCGGGATTGACCAGCAGGTTCTCCCCGGCGGGCTCCGGGTCGGCGGCGGCCGGGGACAGGGAGAGCCCCGTCGCCAGCAGCGCGGAGAGCAGCAGCAGGGGCACCGCGGTGGTCCGGCGCAGCCGGCCGGCGCGGCGGTGGAGACGGGCGGGGGTGCGGACCGGGGGACGGGCGCGGGCGCTCATGGCGGCTCCTTCAGCTCCTCGGATCGTGCGTCGTCGGCTCGGGGACCCGGTCCGGGGCTCGGCCCGGGACCGGGTCCGGGATCAGGTCGGTGAGGGGCGCCCGGACGTCCGGGCCGGAGCGCTCCGGCCGGTGGGCGCGGTACAGCAGGCGGTCCACGAGCAGGAAGCGCGCCGCCGCGAAGGCGATCAGCAGCGCTCCCGACACGGGCAGGGGAGGCCAGCCGAGCCCGGACACCAGCCAGGTGGTCGCCGGCACGCGGACGAGCAGGTCGGCGTTGTTGACGGCGGCGTACGGCAGCAGCCGCAGCCAGGCGGCGCGGCGGGGGACCGGAGACGTCCCGCCGTACAGCAGCCGGTCGGTGAGCAGGAAGTTCCACAGGATCCCGGCCTGGTTGGCGAGGACCACGGCCGGCGCCTCGTGCATACCGGCGGGCGAGGTGAGCAGCCACAGCACTCCGAGGTTGGGCAGGAATCCGGAGAGCCCGATCAGGCCGAACCCGAGAGCCCGGCCCCGCGCCGACCGCGGCCGGCCGGGCGGGCGTATCGGGGCGGCGGGCTCCGGCGGAGGCGGCGCCGGGTCCGTCAGCGGCGGACGGGACGGGGCGGGGCCGCCCCGGATCCCGGCGGAGGGGACGGGAGCAGGGTTCATCGGCGGCTGTCTCCGATCCGGCGGATCTCGATGCGGTCGTCGCCGGAGCCGAAGACCTCCACCACGGTGGAGTTCCGCAGGGCCGCGCGGACGATGGGCAGGTGGTTGCGGTCGCTGCGGATGATCGGCGAGGAGACGATGTAGTCCAGGTCGCGGTGGCCGCGGGGGAGGGTCTCGGTGACGGCCGGGTCGAGGTCGACCTTGTAGAACCAGATGGCGCCCAGCCCCGGCTCGGCGCCGCCCCGGACCGCGTCCAGCCAGAGCGTGTCGTCCACGACGATCCGCTGCCGCGCCCGGTCGGCGGGGGTCTCGCCGGGCAGGGAGGTGCGCAGCCAGCGGGCGGCCTGCTCGTACGCGCTGTTGCCGCGGGCCGTGGCGGCGGTCCGGTCGCCGTCGTACCAGCGCGGTGCGACCACCGCCGCGCAGACCGCCGCCACCAGCAGCGGCACCACCGCCGCGGCGGCCGGACGCAGCGCCGGCCGGGCGCCGGCCGCCCGTGCCGTCAGGCGCGCCGCGGCGTCGGCCACCCCGGCCAGGCAGACGGCGAGGAACGGCAGGAGCTGGATGACGTACATCTGCGGCAGGTAGCCGTCCGGCCGCAGGGCCACCACCACCAGGAGCAGCACCGCGACCGCGGCCGGTCTGACCCTCCGCACGGCCAGGGCGAGCACCGCCGCCGCGCACCCGGCCACCGGCAGGACGGGGTCGGCCGCCAGCCACTGCTCCAGGGCCTGCCGCGAGCCGCTGCCCTCCTGCCACATCGCGCCCGAGCCCGCGCGGTCGGCGAGCTGGAAGGCGATGCCGTCCCACAGCGAGACGTGGTCCTCGCCGGGCAGCAGTTCGCCGCGGAGCAGCGCGTACAGCGGGTAGACCACCACGGTCAGGGCGAACGCGGTGATCGCCCCGGCGAAGGAGAAGGTGCGGGTGGTCCGGTGGCTGCCCTGGTGAAGGGCGTACAGCAGCGCGGGCAGGGCCAGGGCCATCGTCTCCTTCGACAGCACCGACACCGAGGCGCAGACCCCGGCGGCCGTGTGGTGCCACAGGTGGCGGCGCGGTGAGAGGGCCAGCACGAAGGCGGCGAGCATCCAGGGGACGGCGATGTTGTCCAGGTAGACCTGCCGGTGCATGGTCACCGACAGGGGGGAGAGCCCGAAGAGAAGCAGGGCCAGGGAGGCGCTCCAGAGGCGCATGCCCATCCGGCGGCACAGGGCCGTCACCAGCAGGCAGCTCGCCGCGGCCGGGAGCAGCATCACCACGCGGCCGGCGACGACCGAGGCCAGGTCGGGCAGGAGCAGCTCGGGGAGCCAGGTGAGGGCGGCGAGCTGGAGCCAGCCGACGGGCGGGTGGTCGTACCAGTACGTGTAGTGGGCCAGGCCCTCGCCGGTGCGTACGGCCCACGCCTGGGCGAGGTAGGTGCCCTCGTCGTCGCCGACGCCGGGGAAACCGCCCAGGTTCCACGCCTGGACGGCCACCACCAGGGCGGTGAGCAGCAGGGCGAGCGGAAGGTCGCCGCGCCGTCGGCGGGGTGGTGCGGCGGGGGCGTCGGAGAGGGCGCCGTCCGCGCCGTCCGCGTCGTCGCGCGGTACGGGCCGGCCGGCGGGGGCGGCGTCGGGAGGCTGCTGGAGCACGGTCACGGGACACTCCTGTGAGCGGTGGTGCCGGATGCGCGCGGCGGTGCGGGCGCACGGGTCCGGCGTGCGCGCCGATACCGGGCGCTTGCAGTCGGTTGCTGACGGTAGCGGCACGGGTGCGTCGTCGGCCCGCGCCGGCGGAGGAGGCGGCCGGATCAGACGGGGACGCGCTCGTCCCGGTGCCCGTCCTGCCCGAGGTGGGCGCCGACGTGGCGGGTCAGCTCCCAGTCGGTGCGGCCGGTGTACTCCCGCCACACCGCCCTGGCCGCCGCGCCGGCCAGGACCAGGTGGTACAGGGGTGTCCCGAGGACCAGCCTGGCGTAGTGGACCGGACGTATGCGGAACCCGTACTGCCGCCCGAAGTCGTGCAGGCCCACGCACTCGAAGACGAGCATGACGCCCATGGGCAGCACGGGCAGCCAGGCGAAGAGCGAGATGGGCAGGGGGATGCCGCCGGTGAAGGCGATGAACAGGCCGATGGCCGTCATCAGTCCGGTGAACGCTTGGAAGAACGGCGTCCACAGCGTGAAGCGGGCCAGTACCCGCTGCCGCCAGGGCAGCCGCCGCCACTCGCCCTTGCGGAGCACCTGGAGGAAGCCCTGGTTCCAGCGGGTGCGCTGCTTGAACAGGCCGCCGAGCGAGTCCGGGGTCTCCTCACGGGTGACCAGGCCGGCCTCGTACGCGACCACCGTGCGCGCGCCGCTGCTGGACAGCCGCACGCCCAGGTCGCAGTCCTCTGCCAGGCAGTCCCCGTCCCAGCCGCCGGTGGCGCGCAGCAGGCCGGTGCGGACGAAGACGGTGTTGCCGCCGAGCGGGATGAAGCCCTTGGCGGCGTGGAGGTGCAGTCGGCTGCGGAACCAGAAGAAGTACTCCAGGCAGTTGCGGACGCTGTACCAGTTGCTGTCGTAGTTGATCAGCTGGACGCCGGCCTGGACCACGGCGGCGCCGGTGTCGCGGAACGCGGCGTCCACGTGGGTGAGCAGGTCGGGGTGGACGATGTCCTCGGCGTCGAAGACGCCCACGATGTCCCCGCGGCAGTGCGGGAGCGCGGTGTTCATCGCCCGGGGCTTGTTCTTCACCGGGTGGGTGTCGGTCACCACCCGGACCCGCTCGGGGTGTTCACCGGCCAGCCGGTGGGCGATGGCCGCGGTGCCGGGATCGTCGTGGCCGACGATGAGGATGATCTCGAAGTCGGTGTGCCCGCAGCGGAGCATCTGCTCGACGGTGTGGCCGAGCACCCGCTCCTCGTGGCGTGCCGGCACGAGGAGCGAGAAGAAGTGGTGGTGGGCTCCGTCGGGCTTGCGGAAGGTGGTGCGGCGCAGGGTGTCGGGTGTGCGCCAGGCGTGCATCATCCACCACAGTTGGAGTGCGGCGGCCACGAGCAGCACGCATGAGGCTGCCACCAGGACAGCGGACAACACGAATACGTCCCCCCAGACGTGTCCGGCGGTGCCCCGTGCCGGGGCCCCCTCCCCACCGGACAATGCGCAGAAAATTATCGGCGGCGGCCAAGAGGCGTCAATGTGGCACTGATGTCCGAGGAGTTGACCTTTTCAGTCATGCGCACCGGTGAACTGGCGGAATCGGCATGGGAGCTGACGTCGCGGCGGAAGGGTGCGCGGGCCGTGCTCGGCCTCGCCGGGCCGCCCGGCGCGGGCAAGTCCACCCTGGCGCAGGCGCTGGTGGAAGGGCTTCGGCGGCGGCACGGGCCCCTGGCGGCGGCGTACGTCCCGCTCGACGGCTTCCACCTGTCCAACGCCCAACTGGAACGGCTGGGTCTGGTCTCCCGCAAGGGGTCCCCGCCGACCTTCGACGTCCGCGGATACGCCGCTTTGCTGAGGCGTCTGGTGGCCGAAGGGGACCACGACATCTACGTTCCCGACTTCGACCGGACGCTGGACGAGCCGGTCGCGGCCCGGCACGTGGTCCGCCCGGGCACCGCGCTGGTGGTGACCGAGGGCAACTACCTGGCCTGTGAACTGCCCGGTTGGTCCGAGGCGCGTGAGGCGATGGACGAGTTGTGGTACGTGGAGGCGGACCGGGAGGAGATCCGCCGCCGTCTGCTGGAGCGCCAGCTGGCGGCGGGGCGCACCCCGGGGGAGGCGCGGGAGTGGGTTTGGGCCAACGACCTGCCCAACGCGGAGGTCGTCGAGGCGTCGAGGGACGCGCCCTGGGTGAAGCGCGCATTCCATTGGTCTGGACATGACTAACAGGAAAGGCTACTTTCCTTCTTGGTCTAGACCGCAATTCCTGCGCCCGTCCCATGGGCCTCCACGACCCCCCACGTTCAGGAGCGAAGGATGCGCAAGAGGATCACCACCGCCCTGGTCGGTTTCGGCCTGGCCGCGACGACGGTGCTCGCGACCGGCGGCAGCGCTCAGGGGCACGGCTACACCCAGTCGCCCATGAGCAGGCAGGCGTACTGCGCCAACGGAACCGTGACCGGCTGCGGCTCCATCCAGTGGGAGCCCCAGAGCGTCGAGGGCCCCAAGGGCTTCCCGGCGGCCGGCCCCGCCGACGGCCAGATCTGCTCGGGAGGCAACTCCCGCTTCGCCCAGCTCGACGACCCGCGCGGCGGCACCTGGCCCGCCACCCGGCTGACCCCCGGGCAGGGCTTCACCTTCACCTGGAAGATGACGGCCCCGCACCGCACGACCGACTTCCGGTACTACATCACCAGGGACGGCTGGGACCCGACCAAGCCGCTCACCCGGGCCGCCCTGGAGCCCCAGCCGTTCATGACGGTGCACATGGGCGGCCGCCAGCCCGCCTTCACCGAGAGCCACCAGGGCACCATCCCGACCGGCAAGTCCGGCCGGCACGTCATCCTGGGCGTCTGGACCGTCCACGACACGGCCAACGCGTTCTACGCCTGCTCCGACGTCGTGTTCTGAGCCGCGCCCGCACCCGGGACGGGGACGGTTCCGCCGGGGACGTCCCCCTCCCGGGCCGCCTGCGGCCCGCCCCGGAGACGGGACGGCGGCATGACGGAGGCCCCTCGCGGTGTGCGAGGGGCCTCCGGTCGTGTACGCCGCCAGGGACTCGAACCCCGGACCCGCTGATTAAGAGTCAGCTGCTCTAACCAACTGAGCTAGCGGCGCCTGTTCGGCAGTCGCTTTCCGGAAGGCTCCGGACGCGCTGTCGTGCCTCCATATTACCCGGTCCCCAGGGGTGCCTGTGCCACGGTCCGCCGGGGCCCGGCGGCGCCTCCGCGCCGTCCGCGGGCACTGCGCGCCGCGGACGGCCGCGGAGGCGCCGGACCGGTCAGAGGATCGAACCCAGGAACTCCCGGGTGCGCTCGTGGTCCGGATCGTTGAAGATCTTCTCCGGCGAGCCGGACTCGATCACCCTGCCCTCGTTGAACATCAGCACCTCGTCCGAGATGTCGCGGGCGAAGCTCATCTCGTGGGTCACGCACAGCATGGTGATGTCCGTGGTGCGGGCGATGTCCCGCAGGACGTCCAGCACCCCCGCGACCAGCTCCGGGTCGAGCGCCGAGGTCACCTCGTCCAGCAGCAGCACCTGCGGACGCATGGCCAGCGCGCGGGCGATGGCCACGCGCTGCTGCTGGCCGCCGGAGAGCTGCGAGGGGTACTTGTCGATGTGCTCGGTCAGCCCGACCATCTCCAGCAGCTCGCGCGCCCGCTGCTCGGCCTCGTCCTTCCCCAGGCCCAGGACGTGGACCGGCGCCTCGGTGACGTTCCGCAGCACCTTCATGTTGGGGAAGAGGTTGAACTGCTGGAAGACCATGCCGATCTTCCTGCGCACCTTGCGGACGTGCTTCTCGCCCGCGGGGACGAGCCGGCCGCCCCTCTCCTCGTGGGTGAGGTACTCGCCGTCGACGGTGATGGTGCCCTCGTCCGGCCGGATCAGGGTCATCAGCAGCCGCAGGATCGTGGTCTTGCCCGATCCGGAGGGGCCGATCAGGGTGACGTGCTTCCCCGGGGAGACGCCGAACTCCAACCGGTCCAGGACGACGTGGTCGCCGAAGCGCTTGGTGACCTTGTCGAAGCGGATCAGCTCGCGGCCCTCCGCGGTGGGGTCGGTGCGGGTGGTGTCAGCGGACAAGACGACGCTCCAGGGCTCTGATCAGGAGGGATGCCGGGTAGGCGATGACGATGAAGGCGAGTCCGACGACGGTGATCGGCTCCAGGAAGCGGAAGGTCTCGGAGCCGTAGGCGCGCGCCTCGCCGAGCATCTCCAGGGCGCCGATGATCGCGATCAGCGGCGAGTCCTTCAGCATGGCGATGACGTAGTTGCCCAGCGCGGGCACCACGCGGCGGATCGCCTGCGGCAGGATCACGGCCGTCCAGGTGCGCACCGGCGGCAGGCTGAGCGCGGTGGCCGCCTCCCACTGGCCCCGGGGGACGCCGTCGATGCCGGCCCGGTAGACCTCGGCGGTGTACGTCGAGTAGTGCAGGCCGAGGCCGATCACGCCCGTCGTCAGCGGGGACATGGCCGGACCCCACTCGGGCACCACGTAGAAGAGGAAGAACAGCTGCACCAGCAGCGGGGTGTTGCGGACGAACTCGGTGACCGCGGTCACCGGCACCCGGATCCACGCCCTCGCCGAGCGCTGGGCGACGGCCCACACCAGGCCGAGGGTGAAGGCCAGCAGGCTGCCGAGCACCAGGGCCTGGACGGTGAGGACCACCCCGTCCCAGAAGCGCGGCATGAAGTCGGAGACGACGTCCCAGTTCCAGTTCACCGCGCACCCCCCGCGGGGGCGGAGCCGGTGACGGGGTCGGCGACGGACGTGCGGCGGGAGAGGAGGCCCGGCAGGCCGCGGCGTGGCGGCGGCGCCTGCCCGAGCCCGGCCTTGGCCCTGCGCTCCAGCAGCCGCATGCCGCGGGTGATGGCGAAGGCCAGCACGAAGTACATCAGCAGCAGGAGCGTGTAGATCGGGGCGCTGTCGTTGGTGGTGAAGCGGATCAGGTTGGCCGCGAAGGTCATGTCGGCGACGCTGATCACCGACACCAGTGCGGTGCCCTTCAGCAGCTCGATGAAGAGGTTGTTGAACGGCGGGATCATCTCCGGCCACGCCTGCGGCAGTTCGATCCGCCGCAGCCGCTGCCAGCGGGTGAAGCTCAGGGCGATCCCGGCCTCGCGCTGGGCGGGGGAGACCGCGGCCAGCGCGCCGCGCACGACCTCCGAACCGTACGCGCCGTAGGTCAGGCCCAGCGCCAGCACACCGGCCCACATGGGGACGAGCTGCCAGCCGAAGGCGATCGGCAGCGCGAAGAACAGCCAGAACATGAACACCAGCGCCGAGGCGCCGCGGAAGACCTCGAAGTACGCGCCGGAGAGGAAGCGCACGATCCACAGCCGGGAGGTGCGCGCCATGCCGACCACGAAGGCGACCGCCGCGGCCAGGGCCGCGCTGTACACCGTCACCTGGACGGTGATCCAGATGCCGGGCAGCATGTAGGACTCCCACAGGGCCCAGGTCATGAGCACAGCTCCTTCGCGGTCAGGTCGGTCATCTCGTCCTCCGTGAACCCGAAGGGCCTCATGATCTCCAGCAGTTCGCCGCTCTCCTTGAGCTTGCGCAGTTCCCGGTTGAACTCGTCGCGCAGCACGGTGGCGGTCGGCCGGAACGCGAAGCCGCCGGCGCCGATGGCGGGCTCGCCGTCCACCATCGGCTGGAAGGGCTCGGTGGACTCGGCCCGGTCGCTGCCCTCGACCGCCAGCCGGACGGTCAGCGAGGTCCCGGCGAACACGTCCACCCGGCCCTGCTCCACGGCCGCCAGCCCGGCGACCTGGTCGGGGAGGATGAGGATGTCGTCGCGCCTGATCCCGGCGGCCACCGCGTAGTCGATCTCGGCGTACGCGGTTCCGGTCGCCATCCTGGCGCCCTTCTCCAGGATGTCCTCGTAGGTGTGGAGGCCCTTCGGATTCCCCTTGGGGACGATGAAGGCGTCGAGCATGACGTACTCGGGATCGGAGAAGATGACCTGCTCGCACCGCTCGGGGTTGATGTACATGCCCGCGGAGACCACATCGAACTGCTGCGAGCGCAGCCCCGGAATCAGTGAGCCGAACTCGGTCGGCACCGGGACGACGTTCTCCACTCCCAGCCGCTTGAAGACGACCTTCGCGATTTCCGGCGCCTCGCCGGTCAACTTCCCCTGTTTGTCGATGTATCCGTAGGGGACCTCGCCCGCGATTCCCACCCGGACGGTCCCCTGCGCCCGGATGCGCGCCAGCAGGTTCCCCTCGCCGGCCTCTCCGGCGTCGGGCACCCTGCTGCATCCGGCCGCGCCCGCCGCGCCGAGGGCGGCCAGGCCCACGAGCAGCGAACGCCTGCCTATCCCTTTGACGGGTCTCGCCGTGCTCCCTTGCCTTCCGTCGTTTCCGGTTTTTCCTGTCCTGTTCCCTTGGGGTGGAGCCATGGGCGCGCCACTACCCGACTCCCCGGAAAACATGCCGATTGTTTCCGGCCCTTGATCCGGGCGTTGTCGGCCGGTCGCACGGTTGGCCCACCGCGTCGGCATTGACGGGGAAATCGGCGGACAGGGGCCGAAATGGCGAGGCGATTCACCGAAGTGTCACCGGACGGGTGACGGAATTCCCCCGCGGGGCCTCCCGGGCGGCCGAGCGCCGCCGCGGCATGGAACGCACCCCCGGGCGTGACGTCCGCGACAGCGGGCCGGCGGAATAAACCCCCCGGCCGGAGGCTTGTTCCCCTTCGGCGACCAGCACACCCGAGGAGGCAGTACCCGATGGCCCCGATGGATCCGGTGACCGGCGGCGACCCGAGGAACGACCAGGCCGCGAACGGCCCGGCCGGCGGCGATCCGGTACGCGGCGCCGCCCGCGGCGCCGCTCCCGTCCCCCTGTCCGTGCTCGACCTCGCCACCGTCGGCGCGGGCCACACCGCCTCCGACGCGCTGCGCGCGTCCGTGGCGATCGCCAGGACCGCCGAGCGCCGCGGCTACCACCGCCTGTGGGTGGCCGAGCACCACTCGATGCCCGGCGTGGCCAGCTCCTCGCCCGCCGTCATCCTGGCCCACCTCGCCGCGCACACCACCACCATCCGACTCGGCTCGGGCGGCGTGATGCTCCCCAACCACGCGCCCCTGGTGATCGCCGAGCAGTTCGGCACCCTGGAGGCGCTCGCCCCCGGCCGGGTCGACCTGGGCCTGGGCCGCGCGCCCGGCACCGACGGGGCGACGGCCGCCGCCCTGCGGCGCACGGACCGGCCGCACGAGGTGGCCGACCACTTCCCCAGCCAGCTCGCCGAACTGATCCGCTTCCTCGACGACGACTTCCCCGACGGCCACCCCTACGCCCGCATCCACGCCGTCCCCGGCCCGGTCCAGGGGACCGTGCCCGGCGGGGTGCAGTCGGCGAACCGTCCGCCGGTGTGGCTGCTGGGCTCCTCCGGCTTCAGCGCGCAGCTCGCCGGGCGGCTGGGCCTGCCCTTCGCCTTCGCCCACCACTTCTCGGCGGCCAACACCCTCCCCGCCCTGGACCTGTACCGCTCCTCGTTCCGGCCCTCCGAGACGCTGGACGAGCCGTACGCCCTGATCGGCGTGTCGGCGCTGGCGGCGGACGAGGAGCGGGAGGCGCACCGCCAGGTGATGACCGGGGCGCTGTCGATGCTGCGGCTGCGCACGGGACGCCCGGGCCTGGTGCCGACGCCCGAGGAGGCCGAGGAGTACGAGCGGGCCATGGGCGAGGCGGAGCGCGAGTTCGTGCGCGGCTGGCTGTCCAACGTCGTGTACGGCACGGCCGGGCAGGTCCGCGACGGCCTCGACGCCCTGGCCAAGCGCACCGGGGCGGACGAGCTGATGCTCACCTCGCAGGCGCACGGCATGGAGGCGCGCGTGCGCAGCTACGACCTGGTCGCCGACGCCTACGGCCTGCCGTCCCCCACCAGCAGCTGACTGATGCGGTCCGCCGGCACCGGCTTGGAGTAGTGCCACCCCTGACCGGTGTCGCAGCCGATCCGGCGCAGCCGGTCGGCCTGGGCCGGCCCCTCGACGCACTCGGCGGTGACCGTCAGGCCCAGATCGTGGGCGAGACGGACCAGTGAGGTGACGATCGTCTCGTCCGCCGGGTTGAGGGGACGGGCGGCGCGGAACCCGCGGACGAACATGCCGTCCAGCTTCAGCCCGCGCACCGGGAGCCTGCTGAGGTAGGCGAGGTTGGAGTAGCCGGTGCCGAAGTCGTCGATGGCGATCCGCACCCCCATGGCGGAGAGCGCCTGGAGCGCCTTCAGGGGCCGTCCCGCCGACCCCATCACCGCCGACTCGGTCAGCTCCAGCTGGAGCAGTCCGGAGGGCAGCCCCGTCTCCTTCAGGACCGCGGCGACGTCCGCCACCAGGTCGGAGTCCCACACTTGCCGCACGGCCACGTTCACGCTGACGTACAGCGGCCGGTCGGGGTGTTCGAGCTGCCAGCGCCGGGCCTGCCGGCACGATTCGGCGAGGATCCAGCGGCCCAGCGGCACGATGGCGCCGTTCTCCTCCGCCAGCCCGATGAACTGGTTGGGGCCGAGGGTGCCGAACTGCGGGTGGCGCCAGCGCACCAGCGCCTCCACCCCGGTGAGCGACTCGTCGTGGAGGGAGACGATCGGCTGGTACTCCAGCGCGAACTCGCCGCGCTCCAGCGCCGGGCGCAGGGTGCTGGAGAGCGCCTGGCGGGTCACCCGGTGGGCGTTGCGCTCGGGGTCGAAGAGCGTCCAGCGGGCCTTGCCGTCGGCCTTGGCCCAGTAGAGCGTGGTGTCGGCCGCCTGCATCAGCTCCGTCGCGGACGTGCCCGAGGCGGGCCGCTCCACCACCCCGATGCTCGCGGAGACGGCCAGCCGCTGCCCGGCCAGGTCGAAGGGCTGCTGGAGCGCGGCCAGCACCTCCTCGGCCAGCTCGGTCAGCGGCTGGGTGCCGGTCGACGCCTCGGCGAGCAGGGCGAACTCGTCGCCGCCCAGCCGCGCCACCAGGTGCCCGCCCGGCTCGGCGCACCGGCGCAGGCGCTGGGCGACCGCGTCCAGGAGGAGGTCGCCCACGCGGTGGCCGAGGGTGTCGTTGACGGCCTTGAAGCCGTCCAGGTCCAGGTAGCACAGCCCGATCCGGCCGGTGGTGGACTCGGAGAGCGCGGTGGACAGCCGCTCGAAGAACAGGGTCCGGTTGGGCAGCCGGGTGACCGGGTCGTGCATCTCCAGGTGGCGCAGCCGCTCCCGGAGGTCGTGGTGCTCGCTGACGTCGGAGACGGAGAGGAGGGCGCTGCCGGACCGCCCCCCGGACCGCCCGGTGGGCACCACGGTGACCTCGGCCCACACGGGGCGGCCGTCCCCGTGCTTGAGGCGGCGGGTGCAGCTCATCACCTCGCTGCGCCCCTCCAGAACGGCCTGGCAGTCGGCGCGGGCGCGGTCGTCGAGGCCGAGTCCGGCCAGGGAGGCGACGGGCGTGCCGGTGAGCTCGCCCGCGGGCGAGCCCAGCAGCCGGCCGAGCGCCTGGTTGGCGGCCAGGACGCGGCCCTCGCCGTCGATCACGGCCATCGCCAGCCGGGCGGCCTCGAAGGCGGCGCGGAACGCCGCCGGATCGGGGCCGGTCCCGGGCGGGACGTCGGGGGAGGCGGAGGGCCCGGGGCCCGAGGGGCGACTACCGTCGGTTACGGTCGGCGCCGTCGTGCCGGGACTGTCACCCGGCCGTGTGCCCGGTCCGTCGAGGGGTCCATTCACCGATCGCTCCCGCAGGGGACTCGTCTGACGCGGATGGCCCGGACGGTGGGCCGCCGCCCTCGCTGGGGCATCCGCCCTGGAAATGTGGCGATCATAGAGGCTTATCGGGCGACTGAGCCAGTGCCGCGCGAGCTGTTCGGGGGGCATGTGACGGCGCCCGCGGGCGCGTTTTCAACAGGTTGATCGTTCCTGCACGGCGGCTTTGCGTCGGCGATCGATGATGACCGATTGTCACGCACGGTAATGCTGTAGGGGGTCACTCGTACGGCGTAGCGGAACGGGGCACGCGGGGAGCGGAAGGCACACAGTGGGTGCCGTGCCCCCGAAGCGGGCACCGTGCCCCGACACCACGCGGGAGGACGATGTGCGCAGGACGCGCTGGACCCGGGGGACCGAGGGGGGGCAGGGGCGCGCGCCCCGGCCGGGGGGCTTCTGCTCCGACCCGCGGTTCCGCAGGGTCGGGGCGGTGCTCACCTCGCTCTCCGCGCTGATCGGCACGAGCCTGGTGACCGGACCGGTCGCCGTCGCGGCCTCCGCCGCCTCCTGCGCCCTGGAGCGGACCGGCACCCACCACTCCGAGGGACTGGACACCTGGCACCCGGACTACCCCAGGCCCGACCGGGCGCTCGACGCCCTGATGATCTTCCTGTCCTTCCCGGAGTCGCGGCCCGCCACCACCCCCGGCCGGCTCGTCGCCGACTACTTCCCCGAGACCGCCGAGTTCTTCGAACGGGCCTCCTACGGCACCTTCACGCTGCGCCCGCGCCCCGTGCCGCGCTGGTTCGAGATGGGCGCCGACTCGCGGGCGTACGGGATACAGCGCGACTGGGCGCCGGAACTGCGCGCCGCCTACCTCCGGGACGCCGTCGCCGCCGCCGACCCGCACGTGGACTTCGGCGCGTACGACATCGTCTACCTCGTCGCCGACCCCGACGCCCCCGGGGTGAACTCCGACGCCACCAAGGTGGTCAACCTCGACCGGCCCATCACCGTGGACGGCACCGAGCTGCACCGCGTCGTGACGGTCTTCGAGAAGCACCCGCCGGACCGCAACGTCCTCGCCCACGAGACCCTCCACGTGTTCGACCTGCCCGACCTCTACCACCAGCCCGAGGAGGAGGACGGCGACTGGGACACCCACGTCGGCGACTGGGACATCATGGGCAGCCAGTTCGGGCTGTCCCCGGAACCCTTCGGCTGGCACAAGTGGAAGCTGGGCTGGCTGAACGGCCGCGGGATCGACTGCCGCGCCGAGACCGGCGCCACCCGGCACACCCTGCGGGCGGTCAGTGCCCCGGGCCGGGACGGCGGCCCGCCCGGCGAGGCCGACACCCGGCTGGTCGTGGTCCGCACGGGCCGCACCGAGGCGCTGGCGATCGAGGCCCGCGAACCGAGCGGCAACGACGCCACCACCTGCACCAGCGGGGTGCTGGTGTACCGGGTGCGCAGCGACGTCGCCTCGGCGCAGGGCCCCGTCCGGGTGCTCGACGCCCACCCCGACAGCGGGGCCTGCGGCCGGCTCTCGGTCTACCCGCCGCTGGCCGACGCGCCGCTGGGGGCGGGGGAGACCATGGAGGTGGACACCGGGAGCGCCGCGGTCCGGGTGTCCGTGCGGGACCGGACGGCGGCGGGATGGCGCGTGGAGGTGTCGGTGCGGGGCGTGCTCGGGACGGAGCTGTGAGCGGCGGCGCCGGACAACCCCCGCGGAGACGGGAAAACGGGAAGGCCCCCGCTTCCGCGGGGGCCTTCCCGATGTCTGTGCGCCGCCAGGGACTCGAACCCCGGACCCGCTGATTAAGAGTCAGCTGCTCTAACCAACTGAGCTAGCGGCGCCTGCTGACGTGGTAGACCTTAGCACCCTGGTCCGAGGGAGCGGAAATCGGCGGTTCGCGCCCGCTTCCGGGCCCCCCGTTCCACCGCATGGTCGCACCCGGCCCGGTACCCCGTCCCGGATCCGCTCCCGTACCCGGCGTCGCCGGTGCGCGCCGCCCGCACGCAGGCCCACAGCAGGGCGTCCGCGCCCGGCAGCCAGGGGTGGCGGACGTCCGGGGCGACCAGCCAGCGGGTGCCGGGCGGGCAGCCCTCGCCGGGCACCGGCGGGGGAACGGTCACGGCGTCCCCGAAGCCGTAGCACAGCAGCGGGGGGATCGTTTCCGCGGCGCGGTCCCCGCTCCCGGAGCCCCCGCCCTGCCACTCCCGCCAGCGCAGCAGCGCGGGCAGCCGCTGGGCGGTGCCGGGCTCGGCGAACAGCAGCATCCGGCCGCCGTGGAGGGCGACCGGCCCGGTGCCCGGCCCGGCGGTCCACAGCCGGTCGAGCATCCGGCGCCCGAACAGCGTGCCGACGCTGACCACGTCGAAGGCCGTGCCGCAGGGCAGGACGCCGGGAGTGCCGGGGCGCACCGACCACAGGGCGTGGACGCTGCGCGGGAAGGCGCTGGCGGACGCGAGCCAGTCCGCTCCGGCGGGGGTCACATACGCGGCGGTGTCACTCATGCCATCCAGAGTCACCGCCGGCCTGTGTACCGTCCCTGGAAATCGTGGAAAACGGGACGCGGTGCGGCGGCATCCGGTAGGGTCCGCCCTTTTGCATATGCCGGGGGCGGTGGCCCTGGTCATGGCGGGCCATGGTGGCGGGACTGCCGCGGGGCCGCCGCGGGTTCGCCGCGGGGAGCCGGCCGCTACGGGGTGCGGTCCGCCATCAGCTCGCGGCCGAACTCGATCATCTTGCGGGCGTAGTCGGCCGTCCACTCCGCCTGCTCGGCGATCGCCTCGTCCGTCATCCGGTCGAAGCGGCTGGGGTCGGCCAGCTGCGCCGCCGCGACGGCCTGGAACTCCACGGCCCGGTCCGCCGCCGCCCGGAAGGCCAGCGCCAGCTCGGTGGCGCGGCCGAGCAGCTCGCGCGGGTCCTCGATCGACTCCAGGTCGAAGAAGTGCTCGGGATCCGCCGTGGCCTCCTTCGGCTCGAAGCGCAGCGGCACGGGCCGCATCCGGCGCGGCTCGCCGTGCGGTTCCGGAGCCGGGTTCGGCTCGGGCATGGAACTACCTCCGTGGGTCGTGGACAGCGTCCCATTGTCCCTCTTGTTCCCGCCCGGCGTCCGCCCGGGTGACCTTTCCGCCCGGTATGCGGAGGTTCGTCGTTCGGTCACGGACGCCAGGGGACGGTGTGGCCCGCGAGGTGGTCCAGGACGGCGTGGTTGGCCTCCCAGCCGTCCGGGAACTTCACCTCGACGCCGAGCTGGACCGGCTCGGCCGAGGGGTGCTCGTCCAGCAGCTCGGCGACGCCCGCGCGGCAGACCACCACACAGGCGTGCCGGTGGCGCGAGGCCAGGACGCACAGCCGGCCCGTCTCCAGGTGGAAGGCCGTGGCGTCCGGACGGCCCGACAGCGGGTGGAGGACCACCGTCACGTCGAACTCCCGCCCCTGGAGCCGGTTCGCGGTGTCCACCGTGACGCCGGTGACGCCCAGGGAGGCCAGCGCCGCGCGGACCGCCGCCGCCTGGTCCCGGTGGGCGGTGCCCACCGCGACCCGGTCGGCGGTCACCGGCGCGGGCTGCGGCGAACGCTCGCCGAAGGCCATTCCGCCGCGCTCCAGCAGCCGCCGCACCACGGCGGCCACCGCCGCGACCGCTTCCGGGTCGGTGCGCGGGGTGTGGCGGGCGGGAAGCTCCAGCAGCCCCCACCCGGAGGAGGCCGCCTCGTCCAGCACCCGGTCCACGGAGGAGCCGTCCGGGGGCGCGGAGAACTCCAGCCGCCGCTCGCCCTCCCCGGTACCGCTGCGGAACGGGGTGTACGGGTAGAACGCCCGCGACACCAGCGGCGCGGCGGAGGCCGGCAGCCGCCAGGAGACCGGCAGCCGGTGGACGGGCAGGTCCGGGTTGTGCGCCAGCAGCGTGGTCACCGCACTGGCCGACGGGTCGTACGACAGCCCCGCCCACTGCTCGGCGGCGACCTGGCTGAACGGGTCGAGCTGACCCGGGTCGCCGACGAACAGCGCGCGCTCGAACAGCCCGGCGACGGCCAGCAGCGCGTCGGACCGCATCTGGTACGCCTCGTCCACGATGGCCTGCTCCCACGGCCCCGCACCCCGCACGTGCGCCCACTTCGCGGCCGTGGAGACCACCACGTCCAGCCCGGCCAGGTCCGCGGCCTTCGCCGACTTCACCACCGACGGGTGCCGGTCCAGCACGGGGTCGTAGGGCTGGGCCTCGCTGCTGTGGAGCCTGCCCACGGGCAGTTCCGGATCGGCGGTCGCCAGCCGGTCCACGAGGTCGTCCACCTGGGCGTTGGTCTGGGCGACGATCATCAGCGGACGTCCCGTCGCGGCCAGTTCGCGGGCGGCGCGGACCACCAGGGTGGTCTTCCCGGCGCCGGGCGGCGAGTCCACGACCACGCCCCGGTGGGCTCCCGAGAGGGTGTCCCGCAGGATCGCCCCGGTCGCCGCCGCGGCGGCCGCGCCCGGGTCCGGTGCGGGCGCCCCGCCGGCGGCCGGGCCGGTCGCGGTGCGGGCAGAGGCGTCCGTCGCGGTGCGGCCGGCGGTGTCGGCAGCGGTGCCGGTCGCGGTGTCGGTCACAGGAGGTCCTCCGCGGTCACGGGATCGGGGGCGTCGAGGGCGTCGGGATCGGGCGGGCCGCCGTGCGTCCACGGCGTCTCCTCCGGGTCCGGCAGGTCCGGCCCGCCGCGCGGCGCGTGCTCGAAGAGCGTCCAGCACACCGTCTCGCCCTTCTCCGGCACCGACCCGGCCTCGGGGACCTTCCCCCGTCCCATCCCGCCGGTCAGCCGGACGGTGAGCAGCCCCGGTCCGGGGGAGGCGACGAACACCCCCGGCTGCGTCCTCCCGTCCGCCAGGGCCCGGTACACCCGGTCGTCCTCCTCCAGGTGCGGCCGGTCGTCGGTGCGGACGGTGACCAGCGGGCGCGGCATCGGCCGCCTCCCCTCCGAGTACGCCATCTCCACCTCGACGACCTCGCCCGCGAAGGCCTCCCCGGCCAGCCTCCGCTCCGCCATCACCAGCGGGTCGTCCAGCGCCTCCTGCGCGGCCAGTTCCGCCAGCGCCGTCTCCCGCGCGGCGAGCTTGCGGGCGGCCGTCACCGCGTCGTCGCGCCGGGGCTGCGGCGGCTCGCCGGCCCGCAGCCGGTCGCGGTGGGCGGTGTAGGACCAGCGGTCCCGCTTCCAGCGGTCGGCGACACGGGCGCCGGGAGGCAGGGCGCGCAGCAGGTCCAGGCCCCGCCACACCGCGTCCCAGGTGGGACGGAGCTGGGAGGCGACCAGCTCGCGGATCTCCTCCTCGGCGCCGGGCAGCCCCGCGTCGTGGCGGGCGATGGCCGGGGCCAGCCTGCGGTTGTCGAAGGCCGGGTCGGTGGCCGGGCCGGCGGGCGGGGTGAGCAGCAGCCCGTTGCCGTCGCGCTCCAGTTCCACACGGAGCGCGGCCTCGGCGCCCGAGGCGCCCTCCCCGGCCCCGATCCAGGCGAGCAGCGCGCCCAGGTGCTGGTCCTCCAGACGACTCTGGCCGGTGGCCCAGTGGCGGCCCAGCAGTTCCGTCATGGCCAGCAGCAGAGAGGATCCGGGGACCCGCGCCCGCTCCCCGTAGTGGGTCAGCCACCGCCCCAGCAGCGGCAGCCGGGCGGGCGCCGGGTAGGGGGCGTCCGGGTCCTCCTCGGCGGTGCGGCGGAAGCGGGTCGAGCGGCCCAGCAGCCGTACGTAGGAGATCCCCGCGGTGTTCGGCACGATCAACTGCGGCGCGTCCGCGCACAGTTCGACCTCCACCTTCACCCGCTTCCCGGTCTCCGGATCGGTCTCGGTGCGCTCCTGGACCTCCACCGCGTCCTGGGCGGACTCCAGGTGGGGCAGGACGGCGTCGGCCAGCTCGGCGAGGAACGCGAAGCGCAGGGTGCGGTCGCGCGGCTGCGGCACGACCAGCAGGCGCGGCGCGTCCCGGTCGGTGCCGACCATCGCCCCCAGCGGGGCGCCGGCCTCGCCGGCGGTGGTCAGCGGCACCAGGACCAGGGGCCGTTCCGCCAGGTGCCGGTGACGGACCGTCGCCAGGGGCTGGGCCCGCCCGGTCGCGGCGGCCTCCACCCGGGCCAGCGTGGAGATCAGCGGCATCAGGACCTCCCCGCCGACCCCGCCGGAGCCGCCGTC
The DNA here is from genome assembly GCF_039533345.1 of Streptomyces glaucosporus. Classification (NCBI taxonomy): domain Bacteria; kingdom Bacillati; phylum Actinomycetota; class Actinomycetes; order Kitasatosporales; family Streptomycetaceae; genus Streptomyces; species Streptomyces glaucosporus. Next base: position 132,128 of record NZ_BAAATJ010000008.1, read on the forward strand.
CCCGCCGGTGCCGCCGTCCCCGCCAGGGCCTCGGCCCGCAGCCGGGCCGCGCGGCGCAGCGCGGCGGCGGCCGGGTCGTCGCAGGGGCCGGCGTCGCCGTCGTCGCGGGCCGCGGCCAGGACGGCTTCGAGGGTGGTCAGCCCGCCCAGTTCTCCGCGCACCTCGCGGCCCAGGACCTCAACTGCCCCCGCCGCCCGGGCGCGTTCGCGGCAGTGGAAGGCCAACTCGCAGGTGGACAGGCACTGCGGGGCGTAGGCCGCCGGAACGGACCGGACGGCGTCGGCCAGTTCGCCGGCGGGACGGGAGGGGTCGAAGGTGACGCCCTCCGGCAGCGCGGCGGCGATCTCCTCCAGGCGGGTCAGCCGGGAGAGCTGCCGCCGGGTGGTGGCCAACTGCCTGCGCAGGTCGACGGCCTCGGCGGTGGGCAGGTTGGAGAAGTCCCTGGGGCAGACCAGCAGGGCCCGCTCGTCCACCCGGCCGCCGAGCGCCCGGAGGGCCAGGGCGTAGACCGCCGCCTGCCGGGCCGCGGCGCCGACCTTCGCGGGATCGGCGGAACCGTCCAGGATCGGGAAGGACTTGATCTCCACGACCGTCTGGCGGCCGTCGGGGTGGACGGCCACCGCGTCGGGCTCCAGGTGCACCACCGCCCCCGCGACCTCCAGCCGCACCATCGGATGGTCCAGCAGGGTCCAGCCGCCCTCCGCCACGGCCCGCTCCAGGGCGAGCCGGGTGCGCTCCGCGCGTCCCTCCGGGCCGGGCGCCGACAGGTCGGGGACGGACACCTCGCCGGGTTCGGGGGGCGGGGTGCCCGCCGCGCCGACGCGGGCGTGGACCAGGCGCAGCAGCTCGGCCCCGCCGTCGCCCTTCACCCGGGCCTCGAAGGCGTGGCCGCGGGCGAACGCGAACTGCGACTGTCCGAAGGGGGCGGGGGCGCCCAGCCGTTGGGCCAGCGTGCCCTTGTCCACCCCGGCGCCGTCCAGCAGGGCCCGGCGGCGGCAGCCGGGGTTGGCGGCCAGCGCGGCGAGCGCCCGCGCGTCGAGAGGACGTGGTGCCACGTCGGCGCCGCGCAGTTCGGCGAGCCGCCGGCGCAGGGCTGTCGTCGGTTGGCTGTCGGGGATGTCGCTCACCCGGGGAAGTGTGGCATCCGGTTGTGACAGCGGCGGCGGCGAGGTCCTCCCGGACGGCCGTGCGCCCCCGGCGGAAGGACGCCCCGGGCGGAAGGACGCCCCCGGGACCGGTGGGGCCGTTCGGCGCCCGCCGCGGGCGGGCGCGAGGATGTGGGGGACAGACCGTTCCGCACGGTGGCGGAACCGAGCACTCCCGAAAGGCGGGTCCCCGACATGGCACCGCGCATCCTGCTGGTCCGGCACGGCCAGACCGAATGGTCCAGGTCCGGCCGGCACACCGGCCGCACCGACATTCCCCTGCTCGACGAGGGGCGCCGGGCGGCCGGACGGCTGGGGGAGCGGCTGCGCCGGGCGCCCTGGAACGGGCTGCCGGACGCCGAGGTCCGCACCAGCCCGCTCGTCCGCGCCCGCGAGACCTGCGAACTGGCGGGCTTCGGCGACCGGGCCCGCGAGTGGGACGCGCTGCGGGAGTGGGACTACGGCGCGTACGAGGGACTGACCACCCCCGGGATCAGGGAGCGCGCGGGGGAGGACTGGGTGATCTGGCGCGACGGCGTGGTGGACGGCGAGAGCCTGGAGGGCCTCGCGGCCCGCGCCGACGAGGTGGTCTCCTGGGCCCGGGCGGAGGAGCGGGACGTGCTGGTGTTCGCCCACGGCCACCTGCTCAGGGTCCTGGGGGCGCGCTGGCTGGGAGTGGACCCGTCGTTCGCGATGCGCCTGCGCCTGGACCCGGGCGCCCTGTCGATCCTGGGCTGGGCGTACGGGGAGCCCGCGCTCGAACGCTGGAACGACACGGGCCATCTGGAGTGAGCGGGCGGGCCGCGCGGCGGACCCGGCCGGGTGCCTGGGGCGGCGCGCGGCAGGCCAGGGCGGAAAAGATCTTCCGCAGGCGCGCTCTCCGTGCCATGCGCCCCCGGTCCGCGCGCGGCGCGCCCGAGGGCGGTCCGGCCGGGCCCGGGGCGCGGCCCGGCGGGCGGACGGCCGGGAACACGCACCGGCGCTCCGGTCCGGCCGGTGCGGCCGGACGGCGAAGCCGCCCGCGCTCCGCACCGGCCGCCGCACCGCCGGTGCGGAGCGTTATGTCGACAAACGGGATATCCCACACGTGACCGGCCGCGCGTCGCCGCCGGGCGCGCAGACGCCGCGCCGTAGCGGTTGACAGGACGGCTCGTTGGACCCTCCGTACAGAGACCGCGGAGGAGGGGTTCCCCTTGCTGGACACCGGTTACGGAACCGGCAGCCGCCCGACGCCCGCCCGGCGCCCCACCGGGCCGGACGGCGGCACCGAGCCGGCGGAGACGCCCTACGACCTGGTGACCGTGCCCGCCCGCCAGGGTCTGGAGGCCGTGGACATCCTGCGTCTGCGCCACGGCGTCGGCCCGGTGCTGCACGACGGCACGGGCGGCACCCTCGGCTTCCTGGTGCCGCCCGGCACCGCGGGCGCCTGGGACCTGCCGGGCAGCGCCTGCGCCCCGGTCCGCCGCCGGGGCGGCGGCCCCGGCGACCCGCCGGTCGCCGGCGCCGGATGGCTGGTGCGGCCGGAGGACGCGCAGGCCCCGGCCACCGAGCCGGCCGGCCTGCGCGCCGCACTGGGCGAGGCGGCCCGCACGATCGCCGCCGCCGAGGGCCGGACGCGGAACCGTTCCCGCGCCCTCCCCTGACCGGGGCCGCGGGCCGGCCCGCCCCGCGGGGGCGATACTGGTCGGTGTGGCGAGGAACGGACGGCGGCGCGAGGGCGGCAGGCGGACCAGGGAACCGGTGAGCGAGCCGGTCGACGGCGGACTGGCCCGGCTCCTGCCCGACCCGGACCGGCCGCGCGCCTGGACCCTGCTCCTGGACGACGCCCCCCAGTCCCATGTGGACCTCGACGACCCCACCCACCTGGACTTCGAGTACCAGCGCAGGATCGGCCACCTGATCGACCTCGCCGCCCCGCCCGGACGCCCCCTGCGGGCGCTCCACCTGGGCGGAGGCGCCCTCACCCTCGCCCGCTACGTCGCGGCCACCCGGCCGCGCTCCACCCAGCAGGTCATCGAGGCGGACGCCGCGCTGACCGCCCTCGTCCGCCGCGAGCTGCCCCTGGAGGGCGCCTGGCGGATACGGGTGCGGGGCGGCGACGCCCGCGCCGGACTGGCCAGGATCCCCGACGGCTGGGCCGATCTGGTCGTCGCGGACGTCTTCGGCGGGGCCCGCACCCCCGCCCACCTGACCAGCGTCGAGTTCCTCGCCGAGGTCCGCCGCGTCCTGCGCCCCGGCGGGCTCCACACCGCCAACATCGCCGACGGGCCGCCGCTCGCCCACCTGCGGGCCCAGGTGGCCACGGCCGCCGCGGTCTTCCCCGAGCTGTGCCTGGTCGCCGACCCCGCCGTGCTGCGCGGACGGCGCTTCGGCAACGCCGTCCTGGCCGCGTCCGACCGGGAGCTGCCCGTCGCCGAACTCACCCGGCGCGCGGCCGGCGACCCGCACCCGGGGCGGGTCGAGCACGGCCGGGCGCTCACCGACTTCACCGGCGGCGCAGCCCCCGTCACGGACGCCACCGCGGCTCCCTCGCCGCAGCCGCCCGAGCGGGTCTTCCACCGCCGCTGACGTCCGGCGGGCCGCCGGACGGCGCCGGTCAGCCGCCGTGCTCGTCGACCACCACCCGCGGCGGAGTGCCGTTCCACAGGCAGAAGACGGTCGACGCCTCCGCGCCGCGGGTGAAGGTGACCCGGATCCAGTCGCTCTCCCGCCACACCCGCATCTCCCATCCGGCGTGGGGCGTGGCGGACACCAGCGTCGCCGAGTCCGGACCCAGGTCGAAGGCGACCCGGCCACCGCGGAGACTGCGGCTCTCCACCTCCCCGGCCGGGGCGCGGGTACGCGTCCTCGGCGTGCCGCCGGGGGAGCGGGAGGCGGCGGGGGAGGCCGAACCCTCCCGACGCCGGGGGGACTTCACGGAACCGGAAGGCGCGGGCGGTCTGGGCCGCCGGGTGGAGTCCGTGCTGGGCTCGGCCGCCGGGGACGGCGGGACCGTCCTCCCGGAGATCCGCGGAACGCGCGGCGGATCGTACGAGGTGCCCGACACCACGGTGTTCACCCCGTACCAGGACAGCGTCATCCCGGCCCCCGTGGCCAGCACCCACGCCCCCGCGTGGGCCAGCCCCCGCAGCACCCCGCGCAGCCGCGTCCCGCGCATCCCGACGTTTCCCTCCGTCCGCTCGCGCCCGCTCCGGTGCCTCCTCGACGTGTCCGCGCATGCCGTAACGTGCGGCCCATGGCACGTGTTCTCGTCGTCGAGGATGACCAGTTCGTACGCTCCGCCCTCATCCGGCACCTGGCGGATGCCTCCCATACCGTACGCAGTGTCGGAACGGCCCTGGAGGCGCTGCGGGAGGTCGCCCACCACGAGTTCGACGTGGTGGTCCTCGACCTCGGCCTGCCCGACCTGGACGGGGCCGAGGCGCTGAAGATGCTGCGCGGGGTCACCCAGGTCCCGGTGATCGTGGCCACCGCGCGGGACGACGAGGCGGAGATCGTCCGGCTGCTCAACGACGGCGCCGACGACTACCTGGTGAAACCGTTCTCCGTGGAGCACCTGTCGGCCCGGATGACCGCCGTGCTGCGCCGCGCGCGCGGCGGCGCGCAGGGCGCGGCGGGCGTGATACGGGTGGGCGGCCTGGCCATCGACCCGCTGCGCCGGCAGGCCTCGCTCGACGGACGCCCCCTGGACCTCACCCGCCGCGAGTTCGACCTGCTGACCTTCCTCGCGCGGCGCCCCGGCGTCGTCGTGCCGCGCAGGGAGCTGCTGGCCGAGGTCTGGCAGCAGAGCTACGGCGACGACCAGACCATAGACGTCCACCTGTCGTGGCTGCGCCGGAAACTCGGCGAGACGGCGGCCAACCCCCGCTATCTGCACACGCTGCGCGGTGTGGGCGTCAAACTGGAGCCTCCGCGGGAGCCGGCGGGGGAGCCGGAGGGATCCTCCCCGCGACCGTGAGGGAGACACCGTGAGGGGGAGCGGCGGATGAGGTGGGCCCTGGTCAAGGTGTGCATCGCCGTGACCGCGATGGTGGTGGTCGCCTTCGCCGTGCCGCTCGCCCTGGTGGTCAGGGAGATGGCCCGCGACCGGGCCTTCTCCAACGCCGAGCGGCTGGCGGGCACCGTCATACCCGTGCTGGCCATCACCGGCGACCGCGACGAGCTCCACCGCGCGCTGGCCGGCACCCAGGCGGGCACCAGCGGCCGGATCGCGGTCTACGCCCCCTCCGGACGGAAGGGCGAGGCCGCCGGGTTCGGCAGGCGGCGGGTGCCCGACGGGAAGATGGGGACCGTCGCCAGGCTGCGGGGGTCCACCGTCATCCCGGTCGAGGGGGGCTTCGCCCTGCTCCAGCCGGTCGTCACCACCGCCGGGACCGCGGTGATCGAGGTGTTCGTGCCCGAGGAGGAGGTCACCAACGGCGTCGCCACCGCCTGGCTCGTCCTGGCCGGGGCCGGGCTCGCCCTCGTCGTCGCCTCCGTCGTCATCGCCGACCGGCTCGGCACCAAGATGGTGGGCGCGGCCGAACGGCTGGCCCGGGCCGCGAAGGAACTGGGCGCCGGGAGGCTGGCCGTACGGGTCCCGGTGGAGGGGCCCGCCGAACTGCGGTGGGCCGCGGCGGCGTTCAACTCCATGGCCGACCAGGTCGCCCAGCTCCTGGCCAACGAGCGCGAACTGGCCGCCGACCTCTCCCACCGGCTGCGCACCCCCCTGACCGTGCTGCGCCTCAACGCCGCCTCGCTCGGGGACGGCGACGCCGCGGAGCAGACCCGCGAGGCGGTCGCGCAACTGGAGCGCGAGGTGGACCACATCATCCGCACCGCCCGCGAACAGCGGACCCAGCCTCCGGGGGCGCCGGGAGCCGGCGCCGTCTGCGACGCCTCCGAGGTGATCCGGGAGAGGATGGCCTTCTGGTCCGCGCTCGCCGAGGACGAGGGACGCGAGGTGCGGCTGGCCGGGGTCGGGGAGCCCGTCCGCGTGCCCGTCGCCCGGGCCGAGCTCGCCGCGGCGCTCGACGCGCTGCTCGGCAACGTCTTCCGGCACACCCCCGAGGGCACGGCCTTCGCGGTGGACGTGCACCACTCGGCCGGGGGCGACTCGGTGATCGTGCTGGTCTCCGACGCGGGCCCCGGCATCGACGACCCCGACGCGGCCCTGCGCCGCGGCCACGGCGACGGCGGGCCCGGCTCGACGGGGCTGGGCCTGGACATCGTGCGGCGGGTGGCGGAGTCCACCGGCGGCGACGTGCGGATCGGCCGCTCGGTGCTGGGAGGGACGGAGGTCCGCGTCTGGCTGTCGCTGGGCGGGGCGCCGGCGGAGGACGCCGGCCGCCGCGGGCACCGGGTGCGGCGGCGCGCACGCCGGTAGCGGCGGTTTCCTCAGGTCTTCCGTAGGTCCGCCTTAAGAGAGGCATAAGTCCCGGACCGCGCGCCCGCACCGGGTGGTTCGCCGGGCCCGGAGTCGCTAGCGTGCTCCCTGTCCACGTCCCCCACAGGACCGAGGCAGGAGCGGATGAGGAGCATCGCCGTGCAGCGGCGCCGCCCGGACGGGCGGCGGCAGCCGTTCGCCGACGCGCTCGCGGCGGCGGCCGTCGCGGTCGGAGGACTCGTCCTCGCCGGCGCGGTGACGGCACACCCGCAGGGTGCGCCGGACGCCGCGGCCGGCACGGCGCGGATCCACGGGTCCGCGTACGGCGACGGCGCGGAGACGGGCCCGCGGGGGCCCGCCTCCCCGGGTCGCCTGTAGCACTTCCCGCTCCGCGGGGCCCGCGAGGGCCCCTTGTGTGCCGGCCACCCCCCACGGCAGGCGGGGCGCAGCGGTCTCCACCCCCCACACCCGCTGCGCCCCGCCCCTGCCGGCCGGTCTCAGTCGGCCACCGGCTCCCGCACCGCGTCGGGCTCCTGGAGCACGCCGGTCCGGGCGACCTGCGCGTACCACAGGGCGCTGGACTTGGGGGTGCGGGCCTGGGTCTCGAAGTCCACGTACACCGCGCCGAAGCGCTTGCTGTAGCCGTAGGCCCACTCGAAGTTGTCGAGCAGGGACCACAGGAAGTAGCCGCGGACGTCGGCGCCGTCGGCGATCGCCCGCTGCACCGTCTGCAGGTGGCTGTGCAGGTAGGCGATGCGCTCGGGGTCGTGGACGGTGCCGTCCGGGGACGGCTTGTCGGCGCAGGCCATGCCGTTCTCGGTGATGTAGAGCGGGATGCCGCCGGTCTCGCGGTGGTAGCGCATCAGCAGGTCGTGGAGACCGGTCGGGTCGATCGTCCAGCCCATGTCGGTGGTCTCGCCCGGCGTCTGGTGGAAGGCGATGTCCTCCGAGGCGGGCCAGGGGGACTGCTCGCCGCCGCCGTGGCCGTCCCGGCGCGGCAGCTTCCGGTCGGCGGAGGCCGAGACCAGGGTGGGCGTGTAGTAGTTGATGCCCAGCGCGTCCAGCGGCTGCTGGATGTTCGCCAGGTCGCCGTCCTTGACGAAGCTCCAGTCGGTCAGGCGCGAGGTGTCCTGAATGAGGTCCTCGTCGTACACGCCGCGCAGCATCGGGCCGTCGAAGATCCGGTTGGCCAGGGCGTCGATGCGCCGCTTGGCGTTCAGGTCGTCGGGGTCGTCGGTGAGGGCGCGGACGGCGGCCGGGTTGAGGCTGATGCCGATCTGGGCGCGGCCGGGCAGGGCGGCGCGCAGCGCCTGGACGCCCAGGCCGTGGGCCAGGTTGAGGTGGTGGGCGGCGCGCAGGACGGCGGTGTGGTCGGTGCGGCCGGGGGCGTGGACGCCCGAACCGTAGCCCAGGTAGGCCGAGCACCAGGGCTCGTTGAGGGTGGTCCAGCGCTCCACGCGGTCGCCGAGCGCGTCGGCGACGAGCGAGGCGTACTCCGCGAACCGCTCGGCGGTGGCGCGCTCCGGCCAGCCGCCGGCGTCCTCCAGCTCCTGGGGGAGGTCCCAGTGGTAGAGGGTGATCCAGGGGGTGATGCCCTTCTCCAGCAGCGCGTCGACCAGCGAGCGGTAGAAGTCCAGGCCGCGCTGGACGGCGGGACCGCGGCCGGTGGGCTGCACGCGGGACCAGGAGATGGAGAACCGGTAGGCGTTGAGGTTGAGGTCGGCCATGAGCTCGACGTCGTCGCGCCAGCGGTGGTAGTGGTCCACGGCCACGTCACCGGTGTCGCCCCCGAGCACCTTTCCCGGAGTGTGGCAGAAGGTGTCCCAGATCGACGGTGTGCGGCCGTCCTCGGCGGCGGCGCCCTCGATCTGGTAGGCGGAGGTGGCCGAGCCGAAGAGGAAGTCGGCGGGGAAAGCGGATTGGCTCATATGGGAGCGCTCCCATCAAAGGTCGTACGGAAGGAGACGGTGTGTGGGGGGTAAGCGGAAGAGGCCTGGACCTCAGCCCTTGACGGCTCCCTGCATGATGCCGCCGACGATCTGCTTGCCGAAGACGGTGAGGATCAGCAGCAGCGGCAGGGTTCCGAGCAGGGCGCCGGCCATGATCACCGACTGGTCGGGGATGTACCCGCGGCCCAGGCCGGTCAGGGCCACCTGGACGGTCGGGTTCTCCTGGGTCAGGGCGATGATGGGCCAGAAGAAGTCGTTCCAGGCCATCACGAAGGTCAGCATGCCGAGCACGGCCATCGCGGGCCGGGCGGCGGGGAAGACCACGTGCCACACGATGCGCAGGCTGCTCGCGCCGTCCACGCGGGCGGCCTCGATCAGCTCCGTCGGCAGGGCCTCCAGCAGGTACTGGCGCATGAAGAACACACCGAAGGCGCTGACCAGGGTCGGCAGGATGACGGCCTGGAGCTGGTTGGTCCACTCCAGTTCGGCGATCGCCATGAACAGCGGCACCACGCTGAGCTGCGGCGGAACCATCATGGTGCCGATCGTCAGCATCAGCAGCAGGTTGCGGAAGCGGAACCGCAGCTTGGCGAAGGCGAACCCGGCGATCGTCCCGAACAGCACGGTGCCCGCCGCGATCGATCCGGCCACGATCGTGGTGTTGAGCAGCGCCAGGCCCATGTTGGCGTCGCTCCAGGCGATCCCCAGGTTCTTGAAGAGGTTGCCGCCGAACCAGAAGGGCGGCGGCATCTCCGCGAGCCGGGTGTTGTTGCGGGACGCGGCGACGGCCGTCCAGAACAGCGGGAACAGGGCGATCACGGTGACGGCGATCAGCACCGCGTAGGTGAACTTGCCGCCGTGCAGCTGCCCGCCGGCGCTGCTCGCCCTGCCCCGGCCGCTCCGGCGCCGGGACGGTTCGCCGCGGCGGGACGCGGGGACGCCGGCCGCCGAGCGGTCGGACTTCGTCAGCAGGCTCATGACCGCCTCCTCGCGGACTTGCGACCCAGCTCGCTCCTGCGCATGGCGCGCGCGATCACCCAGTTGACCAGGGCGATCAGCAGCAGGATCAGGAACATCATCCAGGCGATGGCGGAGGCCCGGCCCAGGTGGAGGTTCACCCAGCCCTGCTCGTACAGGTACAGGCCCAGGGTCTGGTACTGGTGGTCCGCGCCGCCGCTCGCGCCGCCGCCCGGGTTGAACAGCAGGGGCTCGCCGAACAGCTGCGTCGCGCCGATGGTGGAGACGACGATCGTGAACAGGATCGTCGGCCGCAGCGCGGGGATCGTGACGTGGACGAACTGCTGCCAGCGCGAGGCGCCGTCCAGCGCCGCCGACTCGTACAGGTCCTTGGGGACCGCCTGCATGGCGGCGAGGTAGATGAGGGTGTTGTAGCCCGTCCAGCGCCAGATCACGATCGTGGAGATCGCGACGTGGGAGGTCAGGGTGTCGTTGTGCCAGTCGACGGGGTCGATGCCGACGGTCCCCAGAGCCCAGTTGATCATGCCGTAGTCACGGCCGAAGAGCACGACGAAGACGAGGGTCGCCGCGGCCACCGAGGTGGCGTAGGGGGCCAGCATCGCCACGCGGAAGAACGTAGCGCCGCGCAGCTTGTAGTTCAGCAGGTGCGCCAGGCCGAGGGCCATCAGCAGCTGGGGAACGGTGGAGATGATCCCGATGCTGAGGGTGTTGCGCAGGGCGTTCCAGAAGAACTCGTCCTCGAACAGCCGGGTGAAGTTGTGCAGTCCGGCCCATTCCATATCGGTGGGGGCCGTGAGGGACACCTTGTGGAGGGACGCCCAGCCCGTGTAGAGGAGCGGGAAGAGGCTGAAGGCCCCGAAGAAGAGGAAGAACGGGGCGACGAACGCGTACGGGCTCCACTTCACGTCCCGCTGGTACCAGCGGCTGCGGCGTTCCCGCCGCCGGTCCTCGGGGGTGAGGGGAGCGGTCCTGGGGCGCGGGGCCGCGCCCCCCTGCTTGGCGGGGGGCGCGGACACCGGCGAACCGGTTGTGGTCACTTGTCGATCACTCGTCCAGGGCGTTGTCGACTGCCTTGGTGGCCGCGTCCCACGCCTTGGCCGGGGACAGGCCCTTCTGCTCGATCTGAAGCAGACCGGTGCGTGCGATGTTCTCCTGGATGACCTGGTCCTTCGGGCCGATCACCTGGGTGGGGATCCCCTCGGCGGCGGCGGAGAAGATCTTGCCGATGGGCGCCTGGGAGAAGAACTCGTGCTTCGCGTCGGCGACCTCGGGGGTGTCGTACGACTTCGGGGCGCTCGGGAAGCTGCCGCGCTCGGCGAAGAGCTTGGCCTGCTGGGTGGGCGCGGTCAGCCAGGCGGCGAGCTTGATCGCCTCTTCCTTGTTCTTGCTCGCCTCGGGCACGCCGAGGAAGGAGCCGCCCCAGTTGCCGGGCTTGGGGGCGGGAGCGACGTCCCACTTGCCCTTGGCCTTCTCGCCGCCCTTGTCCTGGATGTAGCCGAGCATCCAGGCGGGGCAGGAGAGCGTGGCGAAGGTGCCGTTGTTCATGGCCTTGTTCCACGAGTCCGTGAACAGCTCGTGCTTGTCGGTCATCCCCTCGGAGGCGGCCTCCGCGGCGACGTTCCAGGCCCTCTTGACGTCGGGGTTGGTCTTGTAGATGACCTCGCCCTTGTCGTCGTAGTAGCGGGTGGCGCTGGAGGAGATGGCCGCGTTGTACAGACCGCTGGCGGAGTCCACCCACTTGACGCCCTCGGGGGCGCTGTTCATGAACTTCTTGCCGGTCTGGATGTACTTGTCCCAGCTGCCCGCCCAGAGCTTGCCGACCTCGTCGCGGTCGGTGGGCAGGCCGGCGGCCTCGAAGTGGTCCTTGCGGTAGCAGATCGCCATCGGGCCGATGTCGGTGCCCAGGCCGATGGTCTTGCCCTCGGCGGTGGTGGCCTGCTGCCACTTCCAGCCGAAGTAGTCGTCCTTGGAGACGCCGTCGGCCTTGCCCAGGTCCACGAACTTGTCCGACTGGGTCTGGACGACCTCGGCGATGTTCGCCACCTCGATGCCCTGGATGTCGGCGAGACCGCTGTTGCTGGCGAGGCGGGTGAGGAGCTGCGGGTAGTAGTTCTCGTTCCGCTCGATGACGGTCTGCTTGATCTTGACCTTCGGGTTGAGCTTCTCGTACTCCTCGTAGAGCCCGGCCTCCTTGAAGCCGAACGTCCCGAAGAGGCCGACGGTGATGACGGTCTTGCCGTCGGCACTGGTGCCGCCGGTTCCGCTGCCGGTCTCCTCGTCGCTCGCGCACCCGGCGAGCAGACTGGTTCCGATGGCCGCGGCGGCCATCACGGCCACGGCTCTCCGGGTGGTGCGGGTTTTGCGCACTGCGTCCTCCTAGCGCCCTGAACGTTTCTCTCCCGGCCGAGGGAAGGTGTGGGGGACCGCGGTGGTGGAATGGTGCTGCGGCTCGGGCGGAACGTGCGGGATCTGTATGGGTCAGGTCTGTTGGGAGCGCTCCCAGACATGATGAGTTGAAGGGTCGCGGGTCCCTGGCGCGGGTGTCAAGGGAATGGACACACTGACCCGATGCAGTTATCCGGCTGTTAGCTTCGGTGGCTGATCGATACTGGTGCGCGGGGCCGGACGGTCCTGCGCGGGTGAGCAGGCAAGACCTGGGGAGGCGGTCATGACAGTGAGCGGACGGCGGGGCCGAAGGCCCACCCTGGAACAGGTCGCCGCCTACGCGGGGGTGGGACGCGGCACCGTCTCCCGGGTGATCAACGGAGCCGCGAACGTCAGCGACCAGACCCGCACCGCCGTCCAGCAGGCGATCGCCGAACTGGGCTACGTGCCCAACCGGGCGGCCCGGGCACTGGCCGCGGGCAGCACGGACGCGATCGCCCTGGTGATCCCCGAGGCCGAGACCAGACTGTTCGCCGAACCGTACTTCTCCGGCATCATCCGCGGGGTCAGCGCCGAACTCGCCGACACCGACATGCAGTTGCTGCTCACGCTGATCCGCACCCCCAAGGAACGCGACCGCTTCGCCCAGTACGTGACGGCCCACCGGGTGGACGGCGTGCTGCTGCTCTCCGTCCACGCCGACGACCCCCTGCCGGACCTGCTGCAGCAGATCGAGATGCCCGCGGTCCTCAGCGGCCGGCGCAGCGGCGACGAACCCGTCCCGTACGTGGACTGCGACAACACCGGCGGCGCGCAGGCCGCCGTGGAGCACCTGATCGGGCGCGGCCGGCGGGTGGTGGCCACCGTCACCGGGCCGCCGGACATGTACGTCGCCCGGTGCCGCCTCCAGGGATACCGCGACGCGCTGCGCGCCGCCGGCCTGGAGGAGGACGAACGGCTGGTCGCCGAGGGAGACTTCACCGAGGAGGGCGGTCGCCGCGCCATGCGCGGACTGCTCGCCGCCCGCCCCGATCTGGACGCGGTCTTCTGCGCCTCGGACGTGATGGCCGCCGGCGCCCGGGCCGTGCTGCGCGAGGAGGGCCGCAGCGTCCCCGGCGACGTGGCCCTGGTCGGCTTCGACGACTCGGCCGTCGCCCGCCACATGGATCCGCCCCTGACCAGCGTGCGGCAGCCGATCGAGGAGATGGGCCGCGCCATGGTCCGGGGGCTGCTGGAGGAGATCGAGGGGCGCAAGGAGGGCCGGGGCGGCCACTCGAACAGGGTGCTGCCGACGGAACTGGTCCGCCGCAGCTCGTCGTAGTCCCGTACCCGGTCGCACGGCGTGGCTCCCTCCCGTCTCGTCGCGGCCCCTCGCGGAACCCCGGACTGCCCACGGGGTCCCGCGAGGAGCCGCGGGCACGGTGAAGGGGCCGGTCGGCGTACCGACCGGCCCCTCCTGCCGTACCGCTTGCCTCAGATCATCCCACCGGCAGGCGCCGGGAGGCGATCAGCTGATGGGCGGGTAGGCGTTGCGCAGGAGCTCCTCGAACTGGGCCTGGAACCAGTGGCCCGAGAGCGGGGCGCCGCCCAGGGCGCCCGAGGGGCTGTTGCCGTTGCGTGCGTTGCCCTTGTAATCGGGGTTGCACATCTCGTCGGCCTTCTTGCCCTCGTCGTTCGGGATGTCCTCGCTGGCGCCGTCGGACTCCCCCGGAGGCTTGATCCACGCGTAGGCGTCGATTCCCGGCTCGGGCGCGGCCTTCGGCCGCTCACCGAGGCCGGCGCCGGCCTGGTTGCACCAGTTGCCGGTGTGAACGCGGCGGTCGACGCGGCTGCCGTCGACGAACGCGTCCACGGTGGTCTTGGCGGCCGGACCGGTGGGACGCTTGGAGCCGCCCCAGCCGTTGCGGGAGGTGTCGATGATCACGCCGACGTCGGAGCGGAAGCCCGCCTTGACGGCCTCCTGGCGGAAGGCCTGGGCGTAGGACAGCTCGTCCACGTAGCGGTTCCAGTCGACCCACTTGGACTGGCGGACCGAGGTGCCGTTCACGGAGTCGTTGATGGTGAAGTACGGCTCCTTGAGCGCGCCGTAGTTGGCGACGTTGGCGGCGAAGCCGGCGACGTCGTCGACCGTGGCGCCCTCGGAGGTGGCGGCCTTGTGGAGCAGCTGGGCGGTGGGGGTGAAGTTGTCGTCCCAGCCGAGCCAGCCGTGGTGGCCGATGTCGATGTAGTTGTAGACGTTGTCGAACTGGCCCAGGGTGGCCAGGGCGTAGCCGACGCCCTTGACGTAGTTGCCGTTGGCCAGCATCGTGTTGCAGTTCTCGGTGGCCGTGGCCCGGCTGCCGACGTTGGTCACCAGGTTCGGCAGCGAGTCGATCTCGACGATGTTGATGATCCGCAGATCGGCGTACTTCGGGTCACCGACGATCTCGGCAATCGGGTCGATGAACTCCCTCTTGTACTTGTCGATCTCGGTCGGGCCGAGCTCGCCCTGGGAGGCGAGGGCGGCGCAGTCGCGGCCGGGCAGGTTGTAGGTGACCATCTGGATCGCGTCGGCGCCCTGCTCCAGGGCCTCGTCCAGGTGGTCGCGCAGACCCATGGTGTTGCTGCCGGCGGAGCCCGACTCGATGGCGGAGATGCGGTCCAGCCAGACGGCGGTGGGCTGGTTGGCGATGGCGGCGCCACCGCTCTCGCGGGCCTTCCTGGACCAGTCGGGGTTCACGTAGAGCTTGGCGCCCGCGTACGGGTTGTCGACGCGGTCGCGGCCCGGGTCGCCGGGGTTGTCGCCCGGGTCGTCACCGGGGTCGTCGCCGGGGTCGTCACCGGGGTCCTGGGAGTCGACGTTGCACAGGGTGCCGTTCAGCTTGAACCCGGTGGGGGCCGGGTTCGAGCCGGAGTACGTGCCGTTGAAGCCGAAGTTCGCCGAACCGCCCGCGGACAGCGTCGAGTTCCAGGACGGCGCGGTGACGGTCACGTGCGCGCCGCTCTGGGCCACGGTGGCGTTCCAGCCGGAACCCGCCTTCTGGTTCCCGGTGTAGTCCCACTCCACCTTCCAGTTGCTCAGGGCAGAGGTGGCGTTGTTGGTCACGGTGACCGAGGCCGTGAAGCCGGAACCCCAGTCGTTCATGACCTTGTAGTCGACGGTGCACGCGGGCGCCGCCACCGCGGTGCCCTGCATCATGCCGCCGGCGCCGAGTGCGCCGGCCAGCAGCGCACTCGCGGCGAGTAACGCCGTTCGGCGCTTCCGCGCCGATGTACTGGTGCCTGTCATGCGATCTTTCCTCTTCCTTCCGGGGGTCCTCCGGATGACGACGGAGTCCAGCTCCGCGTTTCGGGGTGCGGTCGTGTCACGGGTGCGTGCCCAGGACGTGGGCGGGCCTCCGTCGGGGTGGGGAACGACCGCGGTCGCGGCCCGGAGCGGCGAAGGGCTCCGGTCCCGTCTCCCGCCGGTCCGGCCGGGAGCGCTGTCCGCCGGGGTGGGGCGGGACGCCTTGAACGCGGCCGGGGGATCGGCCGTGAAGGGGTGCGGCGGTGAGTGCCGCGGTGACGGGCGACGCCGGACGGCGCCGTGGTGGGGGGTACATGAAGCGGCTCCTGGTCGGTCGAACGCGCCGTCCCTGGCGCACGACTGTGGAAGCGCTCCCACTGGTTGGGGACGAACGTAGCGCCAACTTCCGGTGGTGGCCAGAGTGCGTTCAGGAATTGGCGGATCGAATTTCTTCCGCGGGGTCATCTCGTTCAGACCCTTGACAGGTGTCATGTGCGCGCCGACGCTTGGGAGCGCTCCCACTGGTTTCGGCACCTCCCCAAGCACGGCACAGCTCCTCCCCCCACTCCCGAGCCGCGAGGAGGACCCCCGCATGCGCGTGTCACCGTTACCGGAAGCGCCACCGAGACCTCGCAGAGGAAGAGCCAGAAGACTGCTCGCGGCGGCCGCCGTGGTCTCCCTCCCGCTGGGGATGACCTCGGCACTGCAGGGCACCGCCCAGGCCGCCGCCGTCCAGTGCAGCGTCGACTACGGCAAGAACGACTGGGGCTCCGGCTTCACCGCCTCCGTCACCATCACCAACCGGGGCTCCGAGGCGATCGACAACTGGACCCTGACCTACGACTACACCGGCAACCAGAAGCTCCTCCAGGGCTGGAACGGCCAGTGGTCGCAGTCGGGCAGGACCATCACCGTCAAGAACCTGTCGTACAACACGAGGATCGCCGCCGGCGCCGCCGTCACCGCGGGCGCCAACTTCAGCTACAGCGGCACCAACGCCGACCCGACCTCCTTCTCGGTCAACGGCACCCGCTGCAACGGCGCCGCCGCCGCGCCCACCGCCACCCTGACCAGCCCCGCGCCGGGCGCGGTCTTCTCCGAGGGCGCGACCGTCCCCCTGGCGGCCACCGCGCGCGCCGAGGAACCCGGCGCCACCATCGAGAAGGTCGAGTTCTACAGCGACACCGAGCTGCTGGGCACCGACACCACGGCGCCCTACGCCTTCGACTGGAAGAACGTCGCCGAGGGCAACTACTCCCTCTACGCCGTCGCCCACGACTCCAACGGCATGTCGAGCGAGTCCACGCCCGTCGGCATCCAGGTCACCTCCGGCCCCGCGCTGGTCGTCAGCCCGGCCCAGCTCGGCATCCGCCAGGGGGAGACCGGCGAGTTCTCCGTACGGCTCTCCAAGCAGCCGTCCTCCACCGTGACGGCGACCGTGCGCCGCACCGACGGCAACTCCGGACTGTCCGTGCGGAGCGGCGCCCAGCTCACCTTCACCCCGTCCGACTGGAACACGCCCCAGACGGTGACCATCGCCGCGGCCGACAGCGGCTCGGGAGCCGCGACGTTCACCGTCAGCGCCCCCGGTCACAAGGACGCCCAGGTCACGGTGACCCAGCTCGCCAACTCCGGTGACGCCGGGGAGTACGAGGAGCGGTTCCTCGACCTCTACAACAAGATCTTCGACCCGGCCAACGGGTACTTCTCGCCGGAGGGCATCCCCTACCACTCGGTCGAGACGCTGATGGTGGAGGCGCCCGACCACGGTCACGAGACGACCTCCGAGGCGTACAGCTACCTGATCTGGCTCCAGGCCATGTACGGCAAGGTCACCGAGGACTGGGGCCCGTTCAACGAGTCGTGGCAGATCATGGAGAAGTACATGATCCCCACGAAGGACGACCAGCCCACCAACAGCTTCTACGACGCCTCCAAGCCGGCCACCTACGCGGCCGAGCACCCGGAGCCGTCGAACTACCCGTCGCAGATCGAGAGCAGCGTCCCGGTGGGCCGTGACCCGATCGCGGCCGAGCTGCGCAGCGCCTACGGCACCGACGACATCTACGGCATGCACTGGCTCCAGGACGTGGACAACGTCTACGGCTACGGCAACGCCCCCGGCAGCGTCTGCCAGGGCGGGCCGGGCCAGGAGGGCCCGTCGTACATCAACACCTTCCAGCGCGGCTCGCAGGAGTCGGTCTGGGAGACCGTCCCGCAGCCCACCTGCGACGACTTCAAGTTCGGCGGCAGGAACGGCTACCTGGACCTGTTCATCAAGGACAGCGGCTACGCCAAGCAGTGGAAGTTCACCAACGCCCCCGACGCCGACGCCCGCGCCATCCAGGCCGCCTACTGGGCCGAGATGTGGGCCGAGGAGCAGGGCAGGAAGTCCGAGATCTCCGCGACCCTGTCCAAGGCCGCGAAGATGGGCGACTACCTGCGCTACGCCTTCTTCGACAAGTACTTCAAGAAGGTCGGCAACTGCGTGGGCGCCACCTCCTGCCCCGCCGGCACCGGCAAGGACAGCGCGCACTACCTGCTCTCCTGGTACTACGCCTGGGGCGGCGCCACCGACACCAGCGCCGGCTGGGCCTGGCGGATCGGCAGCAGCCACAACCACTTCGGCTACCAGAACCCGATGGCGGCCCACGCGCTGACCACCGTTCCGGAGCTGAAGCCCAAGGGCTCCACCGCCGTGGCGGACTGGGAGAAGAGCCTCCAGCGCCAGGTCGAGTTCTACCGCTGGCTGCAGTCCGACGAGGGCGCCATCGCGGGCGGCGCGACCAACAGCTGGGGCGGCAACTACGGCACCCCGCCGTCCGGCACGCCCACCTTCTACGGCATGTTCTACGACGAGAAGCCCGTCTACCACGACCCGCCGTCCAACCAGTGGTTCGGCATGCAGGCCTGGTCGATGGAGCGCGTCGCCGAGCTCTACCACGAGACCGGCAACGCCATGGCCAAGGAGGTCCTGGACAAGTGGGTGGACTGGGTCCTCGGCGAGATCACCGTCAACCCCGACGGCAACTACCAGATCCCGTCGACGCTCCAGTGGTCGGGCAGGCCCGACACCTGGAACCCGTCCGACCCCGGTGACAACACGAACCTGCACGTGACGGTCCGTGACTACAGCACCGACGTCGGCATCACCGCGGCCCTGGCCAAGACCCTGATGTACTACGCCGCCAAGTCCGGCGACGAGGAGGCCAGGACCACCGCCAAGGACCTGATGGACGCCATGTGGGAGCACCACCAGGACGCCATGGGCATCGGGGTCGAGGAGACCCGCACCGACTACGAGCGCTTCGGCGACAAGGTGCACGTCCCCTCCGGCTGGACCGGGACCATGCCGAACGGCGACAGGATCGACTCGAACTCCACCTTCCTGTCGATCCGCTCCTTCTACGAGGACGACCCGCAGTTCAGCAAGGTGGAGAGCTACCTGAACGGCGGCGAGGCGCCGAAGTTCACCTACCACCGCTTCTGGGCCCAGGCGGACGCGGCTCTCGCCCTGGCGACCTACGCGGACCTCTTCGGGGAGTGACCGGGGAGGAGCACGAGCCGGCCCCCCGGTCCGGCCTGAGTCGACGGCGGCCGCGCCGGGGGGCCTTCCAAGCGGAACAACTCCACATCCCCTAGCCGGTGACGAGCTGGAGCAGCGGTCTGTCCTCCCCCGCCTCTCTGCTGCCCAGCCGCACCCGATGGCCGCGGCCGTCCTGCGCCAGTACCAGGGTCACCTCCCCGGTGACCGGGCGCCGGACGGCCGCGGTCACGTCCAGGCCCGTCCAGTCGTCGTAGGTGGTCACCACACCCTCGCCCAGGGCGGGCCCCGGCGCGGGGGCGGCGTCCCAGGTGATCCCCGTCTCGCTCCAGCCGTTCCCGGCCGGACCGTGGGCGCGCAGGGACGTGAAGAGCATGTCGTCCTCGCGGCTGCCCGGGTCCTGGGGGACGTGCCCGCGCACCCAGAGCACCGCGCGCCGCACCGCCCCGGCGGCCGTCCCGGGCGGGAGCCGGAACCGCAGGTACGCACGCTGCTCCCCGGCGTCCCCGGCGGCGTTCCCGGGGTTGTGGACGGTCAGCACCGGCGAGGCGCCGTCGTTCTCCCCGGAGTGCGCGCCGCCGCGCACGGTCGCGTCCGCCACGGGCTCCAGCAGCAGCGCCTCCCGGCGCGGCGCGGCGCAGGCGGCCCCGGGGCCCGGCCCCAGGACCGCCGTCAGCGTCGCACCGCGCCGCCCACCGGTCTCGGCGAGGAGGCGGACGCCGTCCGGGCCCGCCGAGAGCACGGTGAGCCCCTCGTCGCTCTCCCGCACCACCCGGCGGCCCGCGGCCGGCGCCCGGTCCAGGGCCAGCCGCACCACGGCGGCCGAGCGGGACGGGTCGCTCACGGCGATCCGCAGCTCCCCGGGCCGGTCCAGGACCAGCACCGCGCACGGCCCGTCGGCCGTCACCCCGGCGGCGGAGCCCGCGGCGAAGAAGTTGACGGCCGTCAGCCGCGCCCCGTCCGGGACGCCCGGCGCCCCGGGCAGGGTGCGGAAGGCGTGGACGTCCCCGCCCAGCGCGACGACCTCCACGCCCGGCCGGGCGGCGCGGGCGGCCGTGGCGGCCGGCGTGGCGCCCGGCAGCAGCAGGTGGGCGTGGGCCGCGTCCACCGGGTCGGCGCCGTGGTCGTGCCAGAGCACCAGGTGCCGGCGGGTGACGGGCGCGTCCGGGCCGCCGGCGTTCAGGTCCCGCCAGGAGCCCGTGCGGTCCGCGCGGAGGCTCAGCAGCTCCCGCGGCCCCCGCACGCCCCGGGGGAGAGCGGGGAAGACGTGGCCGCCGGTCCCCTCCAGGTGGGCCCAGCGGGGACGGGGGTGGCGCAGGACCTCGCCGAGCGCCTCGGGAACCCGCGTGCCGTCCACGGTGAGCCGTGCGGGCCGCCGCTCGTCCGGCGCGTGGAGGTTCCGGGCGTCCACCACCGTCTCGATCCGGCGTCCGCCGCCCGCGGTGACGCCGGAGGAGGCGGTCAGCACGGCGTCGTCCAGGAACAGCCAGGACCTGCGCGCCCGCAGCGGCGAGTCGGTCCCACAGAAGTCCATCCCGGCCAGCCCGAGGCCGCGCCCCGCCGCCAGGACCACCATGCCCGACCAGCGCGTGCCCGACAGCGGCACGCGGTCGTTGTCGCCGCCCGCGCCGGCGGGCAGCGGGGCGGTGTCCACGGTGATGCCGGGCAGGCGCTTGGGGTCGGCGGTGGGCCAGTACTCGTCGGTGTACTGGAAGAGGTCGCCGTCCAGGTGGAGCTGGAACATCCCGTCCCCGGTGTGCCAGCCCCGGGCGTTCTCCCCGTTCATGTACTCGTAGCGGGCCACCCGGTCGGAGTTGAGCGCCAGCGAGTACGTCCACCCGGGGCGGCGGTGGACGACCCGCTCCATGCCGGGGAAGGCGAAGTGCCCCACGGGCTCCTCGGCCTCCGGGACGCCGGGGTCGGCCAGGACCCGGGCCGCGGCGGCGATCTGCGCGGGGAGCCGCTCGGAGAGGGGCCGGTGGGTGTTGCGCCGCAGCCACCTCTTGGCCAGCGATCCCAGCCGCAGCGCGGTCGCGGCCTGCTCGGGCGGCAGCGCGCCGGCCAGGTTCACCGCGTCCACGGCCAGCAGGAAGCCGTCGTCCGCGTCCCGCTCGTGCGCCCGCGAGACCGCCCGGCCGCGTACGGAGTCGGGCATCAGCCCGCCGTGCACCAGCGGCACGAAGGTCCGCTCCACCGCGCGCACGGTGTGCTCGCGCTCGGCGGCCCCGACGTCCCACTCGGTGCCGCGCAGCATCCGCATCAGCTCGGCCATGCCCCGCACCAGCACCTCGCCGTAGGTGCCGGGAGAGGCGACGCAGGTGTGCATGAGGAACGAGCCGTCCGCGTGGAAGCCGTCGCCGACCGGCACCGGGTCGAGCACCCCGGCCAGCCGGGAGGAGGCGAGCGCGAGCCTCTCCGGGGCCGCGCCGAGGGCCCCGCGGACGGCCGTGATCCGGCACAGGTCGACCCGGTTGGCGCCGGTGGAGGCGAGGGTGCCGCGCAGCATCCGCCCCGGGTCGGGCACGAAGTGGTCGACCGCGGCGAGCAGCCCGGCCAGGGCGCCGGCCCCGACCGCGCCGCCCAGCAGGACGCAGGCGTCGCCCACGGCCCCCGGGGTGCCGATCTCCCAGTCCCACCAGTTGCCGTACTGCGCCCGCCCGGCGTGGTAGACGGACGCGTGGAGCAGCCCCAGCCCCTCGGCGGCCCGCGCGGCCGCCCCGGCGTCGCCGTACAGCCGGCTCGCGGGTGTCGCACAGCACAGGGCGATGGCCAGCAGCCGTTCGGCCGCGGCGGTCACGTTCGACGACGGACCCGCGCCCTCGCCGAGCGGCAGGTCGTCCCAGGGGGTGGTGCGGCCCCGGCCGGTCCGCAGCGACTCCAGGTGCGACAGGGCGGCCCGGTCCCGTGCGGCGACGGCGGCGGCGTGGTCGGGGCGGTGCGGGCTTCCCTCCGGGACCTCGCCGCCGGCCAGCAGCTCGTGCCGCCGCCGCAGCAGCTCCGCGTACACGCCGCCGGGCCCGGCGGCGCCCGCCGTCCGCGCTCCGGCCGCCGCCGGGCCGCCGGCCGGGCCGGCGGGCCGGG
>NZ_BAAATJ010000008.1:153849-155144 GCF_039533345.1 Streptomyces glaucosporus
ATGACGTGGCACTCCGTTAGATTAAAGTCTTAATCCAACGGGGGTCAACGGCGTGAACGGGGCGGCGGCCAGCGAGATCCCGGCGCCGACCACAACTCTCCTGCGCGGTCCGCCCGCTGAGTCCGCGTCCGGCATGGTCCCTCCTCGCGCCGTTGCCGTTCCCGCCGTGTTCCGCCGCCGCGGGTGCCGGCACCGCCCGCTGTCGGTGGTTCAGTCCATTCACCTGTAGGGGGATTGTCGCGTGTTTCCGCGCGGGAGGCGGCAACCGCGCGCCCCGCCACGCGGGTTCGCACTCCCCGGGCCGGGGCGCGCTACGCCGTTCGGCGGCCCGGGCGGCGGTCCCTGAGATGCGGGAGCGCGTGAGCTGACGTGTCCTCACGTCTATGGCAAAGCCGAATGGGAGGTCGGACCGATGGCTGTGCAGGATGGACGTCGGAGGCGCCGTCAGCCGTGTCAGGAGTGGACGCCGAGCCGGCGCGGGCTGGTCCTGCGCGGAGCCGCGCTGACGGCGCTGGGGATCGCTCCGCTCGTGGCGGGGGAGCGGGGCACGGGGGCCGGGGCGGGCGGCGACGCCGTCCCCGCCGCGCACCGGCGAAGAAGGTCGGCCGCCGGGCGCTGGGTCCGTCCGGTGCTGGGGGACCACCGGATCACGGCGGCCTACGGCATCCCCGGGAGCTGGCGGGCGGGCCACCACACGGGCGTCGACTTCGCGCTGCCCGTCGGAACCCCCGTCTACTCGGTCGGCCCCGGCACCGTGGTGTTCGCGGGGCGGTCCGGCTCCTACGGGAAGGCGGTGACGATCCGGATGGACGACGGGCACTACACCCTCTTCGCCCACCTGTCGGAGATCTCCGTCGGCTCCGGGGAGCGGGTGAAGGCGCGCACCCGGGTGGGCGCCTCGGGGGCCACGGGCCGGGTCACCGGCCCGCACCTGCACTTCGAGGTGCGCACCAGCCGCGCGTACGGCTCGGACGTCGATCCCGTGGCGTACCTCGCCCGGCGGGGCGTGGACCTGGCATGAGGCGGCCGTGCCGGGCGGCACACGGAACGAGGGCCCGGTCCGTTCTCCGGACCGGGCCCTCGGCACCAGGGTGAGTAACGGGACTCGAACCCGCGACATCCTGGACCACAACCAGGTGCTCTACCAGCTGAGCTATACCCACCACGACCGGGGCTTTTCCGCACCGGCCAAGAAGAGTGTACAGGGTCATCGCCGGTGCCCGCGCACCTTTGTCCCGGCGACGGTCCCGCCGTGGGTCCGCCGTGGTCCCGGCGCGGGCCCGGCGGGCGCCCGG
>NZ_BAAATJ010000008.1:155153-198659 GCF_039533345.1 Streptomyces glaucosporus
TCCTAAGACCGCTTGGCCTCCGACTCCGCCCGGCCGGCTACCGGGCGGCCGGCAGCACGTGCCGGGCGGCGATCCTGCGCGCGGTCTCCGAGTCCGGGCCCGGCGGGGGCACGAACACCGCCTCGCGGTAGTAGCGCAGTTCCGCGATGGACTCCCGGATGTCCGCCAGCGCCCGGTGGTTGCCGCTCTTCTCGGGGCTGTTGAAGTACGCCTTCGGATACCAGCGCCGCGCCAGCTCCTTGATCGAGGAGACGTCGACGATCCGGTAGTGGAGGTACTTCTCCAGCGTGGGCATGTCGCGCATCAGGAAGCCGCGGTCGGTCCCGACCGAGTTCCCGCACAGCGGGGCCCGGCCGGGCTCCGGCACGTACTTCCCGACGTACTCCAGCACCCGACGCTCGGCGTCCTCCAGCGTGGTGCCCCCCTCCAGCTCGTCGAGCAGCCCGGAGGCGGTGTGCATCTCGCGGACGACGTCGGGCATGGTCTCCAGCGCCTCGGCGGGCGGGCGGATCACGATGTCCACCCCGTCGCCGAGCACGTTCAGCTCGGAGTCGGTGACCAGGGCGGCCACCTCGATGAGAGCGTCCTGGGACAGCGAGAGCCCGGTCATCTCGCAGTCGATCCACACCAAACGATCGTTCATGTGTCCAGCCTACGGGGCCCGGCCGGGCTTGCGGGCCCGTTGGGAGGGCAGTCGCGGCGTGTAGGCGTCCGAGCCGGGTTTGCCCCGCTCCTTCTGCTCGCCCCGCTCGCCGCGGCCGCTCCGCCCCGCCCGCTCGGGCGGCTCCCCGCGCTCGCCCCGCTCGTGCCGTGTGGCGTGGACGGCCCCGGGACCGGTGGACTCGGCCGCCGCCGTCCGCTCCGTACGGGCCTCCTGCGCGCGCTCCTCGCCCGAGCCGCCGCCGTCCGCGCGGGTGCGGGCCCGGTAGGCGGCCCGGTACGCCGCCGGGGAGGCGCCCAGTTGCCGCCTGAAGTGGCCGCGCAGCGCGACCGGCGAGCGGAAGCCGCAGCGTCCGGCGACCTCGTCCACCGAGTAGTCGGAGGTCTCCAGCAGCCGCTGCGCCTGGAGCACCCGCTGGGTGATCAGCCACTGCAGCGGCGCGCTGCCGGTCAGCGAGCGGAACCGCCGGTCGAAGGTCCGGCGGCTCATGTAGGCGCGTGCGGCGAGCGTCTCCACGTCGAACTGCTCGTGGAGGTGTTCCAGAGCCCAGGCGACGACCTCGGCGAGCGGGTCGGTGCCGATCTCCTCCGGTAAAGACCTGTCGATGTAGCGCTCCTGACCGCCGTTGCCGCGCCGGGGCGGTACGACGAGGCGGCGGGCCAGGGCTCCCGCCGCCTCGGCGCCGTGGTCGGTGCGGACCACGTGCAGACACAGGTCGATGCCGGCCGCCGTTCCGGCCGAGGTGAGGATGTCGCCGTCGTCCACGAACAGTTCGCGCGGGTCCACATGGACCGCCGGATAGCGTTTGGCCAGCGTCGGCGCGTACATCCAGTGCGTCGTCGCCGGCCGGCCGTCCAGCAGCCCGGCGGCGGCGAGCACGAAGGCGCCCGTGCACAGGCCTATGATCCGCGCTCCCTCCTCGTGCGCGCGGCGCAGGGCGTCGAGCGCGGCGGAGGGGGGCGGCTGGGTGATGGACCGCCAGGCGGGGACGACGATCGTCCCGGCCCGGGACAGCGCCTCCAGCCCGTACGGCGCGCTCAGCTCCAGGCCGCCGGTGGTGCGCAGGGGCCCCTCCTCGCCCGCGCACACCAGGAGGCGGTAGCGGGGGACGCCGGCGTCCTGCCGGTCGATGCCGAAGACGGACAGCGGGATGGAGCTTTCGAAGATCGGGCCGCCGCTGAAGAGCAGTACGGCGACGATCTCGCGGCGGCGGCGCGCGGACAGCTTGCGCGCCGGCGCAGGGCCGTGCGTTGGGTCCTGGCTCATGGAACTAAGCCCCCCTCGGTCGTCGCGTCCTTCCGGTCCTGCACGGTTCCCCCGCCGTAGTCAGCCAAGATCGAATCTACTGTGTTCGACGAGGCCGATGGGACTAGTTCACCACTCGCCGCTATGTCGACAAGACAACTTGGCGTGAAGCATTCGATCACGGAGCGTTCCATTCGTCGCCGCCCCCGCGAAGAAGGCCGGACCCCCGTCGCCGTCCGTCCGCAGGGTGCACATGTTCCCCTCGGTCCTGGCCGCCCTGACGGGCGGTATTCGGATTCGCCTCTGGCAAGTTGTGTACCACGGCTGGAAGTTGGCCGAAAAGCACAGGGGCCGGAACAGGTGGACCGAGATCTGCGGAAGCGCGCGTTCCGCGCCGGGCGTTCTACCGCTGCCGGTGTCCGCCCCTGTGCGCTCCCGTTCCGGTACGGCCGTGCCGGCCCCGGTGCGGGCCGGACCGCCCGGCCGACCGCGCCGCGACGCGCTCGCAGTGCCGCAGAACGGCGCGGCAGACGGCCGTCAGCAGGGAGAGCCCGGCGGCCGCGGCGGCCGCGCCGCCGGGCGGGGAGCCGCACGCCAGCAGCGCCAGGGGGACCAGGAGGCAGCCGAAGGCCGCCCAGCGGACGACCTCGTCCACCCCGTGGGCCGGGCGCGCCTGGGGAGGGGCCGGGCGGCGGGCGCGGACGTTCTTCCGCGCGGACGGGCGAGTGGGCAGGAGGCCGGGCATGCCCTGTCCAACGCCCCGCCGGCGCCCCGGTCACCGGCGGGGGAGCCGATCCGGCCGCCGCGGGCCTCTCCTTCCTCCTTCCTCCGGCCCTCGGCCGGAGGAAGGAGGAAGGAGAGGCCCGGCAGGGCCCGTGGGAGCCGGGGCCGCGAGGCGCCCGCCCCGGCTCCCGGAGGGGCGCGCGGGGCGCGCCCGGGCATTGCGCAACGCTTTCGGCTCGGGCATGCTGCACCGAACCGACAGTGACCGCAGCCTCTGGGCAAGAGGGGAGTGCCGACGTACCCTCAGGGGTATGGGCCGGGGATCCGTACCCCGGTCGTATTCCAAGGCGCACGTGAAGTTACCGATGGCTGGACACGAGATCCCCGACCCCGCGGACCGCAAACGGGTCGCCGATCCGACGGCGATGCCCCAGGCGGCGGATGAAGCGCGCCACTCCTGCGATCCGGCGTTCCAGCACGGGGTCGTGGTGGGTTTCGACGGTTCCACGTCGAGCGAGCGCGCCCTGGCCTACGCGGTCGGCATGGCCCGCCGCTCCGACTCCGGTCTGATCATCGTCCACGTGGCCAACCGGCTCCCGACGACCGTGTGGGCCGGCTGCGAGCCGCCGGTCTTCGTGGACGTGCCCGACCACCGCACCGAGGTGCTGGGCCTCGAGCTGGCCTGCGCGGACCACCTGTCCGACGTGCCCTGGATCCTCGTCGAGCGGGGCGGGGACATCTGCCACGAACTGGAAGAGGTCGGCCGCGAGTACGAGGCCGACGCCATCGTCGTCGGCTCCACGCACGGCCTCGTCGGCCGGATCTTCGGCTCGGTCGCGGGGCGCCTCGCCCGCCGGGCGCGGCGGCCGGTCATCGTCATCCCCTGAGCCGCCTCCCCGGCCGTCCCGGGCGCTTCCGGGTCCCTCATCCCTCGGGGCGGACCTGTGCGCTCCCCGTCCCGACTCGTGCCACAAGACGGGAAATCGACAAATCTACCCGTGCGTAGAGGTGGATCGCGCACGTGCGGCGGGCATATAGGGGTCAGCGCGCCGCCGCACGGGAAGTGACGGTCCCGTGCTGCGGCCCACCGCCGGCGCGACGGGCGGCCCCGGCGGGAGGAGGGCGGTCCCCTCGTGCGCATGGTGGCACGGACGAGGGGACCGCCCGCACGTCCCCCGCCCGCCCCGCCGTCATTCCACCGTCACCGACTTCGCCAGGTTGCGCGGCCTGTCGATGTCCCGGCCCAGGGCCAGGGCCGTGTGGTAGGCGAGGAGCTGGAGCGGGACGCTCATCAGGATCGGGTCCAGCTCGACCTCGTTGCGCGGCACGACGACCGTGTGGTCGGCCTTCTCCTGCTCGGCGTGTGCGACGGCCAGGATGCGTCCTCCGCGGGCCCTGATCTCCTCCAGCGTGGCGCGGTTCTTCTCCAGCAGCTCGTCCTCCGGCAGGACCGCCACGGTCGGCACCGCGGGCTCGATCAGGGCCAGGGGTCCGTGCTTGAGCTCGGAGGCCGGATACGCCTCGGCGTGGATGTAGGAGACCTCCTTCAGTTTCAGGGCCGCCTCGCGCGCCACCGGGTAGCCGCGCACCCGGCCGACGAACATCATCGACTTCGCGTCCGCGTACTCGGCGGCCAGCTTGGCGATCGCCTCCTCCTGCGCCAGGATCTCGGCGATCTGCCCCGGCAGCCTCCGCAGGCCGGAGATGATCCGCCGGCCGTCCGCCACCGACAGGTCCCGGATGCGGCCGAGGTGGAGGGCGAGCAGCGCGAAGGCGACGGCGGTGTTGGTGAAGCACTTGGTGGACACCACGCACACCTCCGGCCCCGCGTGGACGTACACGCCGCCGTCGGTCTCGCGGGCGATGGCCGAGCCCACGACGTTCACCACGCCCAGCACCCGGGCGCCCTTGCGCTTGAGCTCCTGGACGGCGGCCAGGGTGTCGTACGTCTCGCCGGACTGGCTGACCGCCACGTAGAGCGTGTCCGGGTCCACCACCGGGTTGCGGTAGCGGAACTCGCTGGCCGGCTCGGCGTCGGCCGGGATGCGGGCCAGCTCCTCGATGAGCTGGGCGCCGATCATCCCCGCGTGGTACGCCGAGCCGCAGCCGAGGATCTTCACCCGCCGCACCCCGCGCGCCTCGCGGGCGTCCATGTTGAGGCCGCCCAGGCGGACGGTGGCGAAGCGGTCGTCGATCCGGCCGCGCAGCACCCGGTCCACGGCCTCGGCCTGCTCGGTGATCTCCTTGTGCATGTAGGTGTCGTGGCCGGCCATGTCGTACGACTCGGCCTCCCACTCCACCGTCGTCGGGGTGGCGGAGGTGCGGCTGCCCTCGGTGGTGTAGGTGCGGTAGTCGCCGGCCGTGAGGGTGGCCATCTCGCCGTCGCCGAGGGTGACCACCTGGCGGGTGTGGGAGACCAGCGCGGCCACGTCCGAGGCGAAGAGCATCTCGTGCTCGCCGATGCCGAGCACCACCGGGGAGCCGTTGCGGGCCACCACGATGCGGTCGGGGAAGTCGGCGTGGAGGACGGCGACGCCGTAGGTGCCCTCGATGCGGGCCAGCGCCTCGCGGACCCGCTCCTCCAGCGTCGGGGCCTGGGAGCGGCCGATCAGGTGGGCCAGCACCTCGGTGTCGGTCTCGGAGGCGAACTCCACGCCCTCGGCGGCCAGCCTCGCGCGCAGCTCGCCGGCGTTGTCGAAGATGCCGTTGTGGACGACCGCGACCCGGCCGCCCGCGTCCTGGTGCGGGTGGGCGTTCTCGTCGCTCGGGGCGCCGTGGGTGGCCCAGCGGGTGTGGGCGATGCCGGTGGTGCCCGTGAAGCGCTCGGGGACGCGGTCCCGGAGGTCGCGGACGCGGCCCTTGGCCTTCACCGTCCGCAGACCTCCCGCCCGCCCGGTGCCGTTGCCGTGGATGGCCAGGCCGGTGGAGTCGTAGCCCCGGTACTCCAGGCGCTGAAGGCCCTCCAGCAGGAGGGGGGTGGCGTCGCGTTTCCCGATGTATCCCACGATTCCGCACATACGGGGTCCTCCGGTTCCGTCGCTCTGGGGTCGCTCTGTGATCGTTCTGCTGTCGCTCTGTGGTCGTTCTGCCGTCGTGCCGTGTTCCGGGCGGTCCCGTGCCGCCGGCCGGGACCCGCGGCGGCACGGGCTCAGCCGTAGACGATGCGGCGGAGCTGCCGCAGGGAGAGTTCGGGCGGGGCCACCGCGCGGTGCGGCAGTTCGGCCGCGATCCGCTCGAAGATCTCCGGGTTCGTCAGCCCCCGGGACTGCAGCTCGCGGTGGCGCCGCCGCACGAACTCCTCGACCGTCTCGTCGAAGTACGCCAGGACGTCCAGGACCACGCGGGCCGCCTCGCCGCGCCGGAGCGGCGTGGAGCGGACGAGGTGGTCGATGAGGTCTTCATGGGGCGCGAGGCGTTCGAGCACCCGCTGATACTCGCGGCCCGGCGGACCCTTTCGCAAGAAATCTGCCCGCTATCGGGCAGGAGTGAGGCGAAAGAGCGGCAAGGCCCCCGGGGATGGTCTATACCTTGACCGCCGACGGGGCGAGCGATACCCATGTCATCGAACGGTCGCTCCATGTACACGCCCCGTCCGTGCCACGGCCCGAAGGGACCGCCCGTGAGACGACTCCGCCTCCCGATCCTGCTGCTCTGCACCGCCCTCCTCGCCTCCCTCCCGCAGGGAACCGCGGCCGCCGACGGGCCCGCCCCGCCGGCCGCCGGACCCCGGCCGCTGGACCAGGTGATCCCCGCCCCCGCGTCCGTACGGCCGGGCGGGGACCCGTACACGATCGGCGGGAGGACCGTGATCCGGGTGCCCGCCGGCTCCGCCGAGGCGCGCCGGGTCGGCTCGTACCTGGCCGGGCTGCTGCGTCCCTCCACCGGCCACCCGCTGCCGCTGACCACCCGCCCGGGCGCCGACGGCATCCGGCTGAGGCTCGGCGGGCCGGAGGAACTGGGGGAGGAGGGCTACCGGCTGCACGCCTCACCGCGTTCGGTCGAGATCCGGGCCCGTACGGCGTCCGGCCTCTTCCACGGCGTGCAGACGCTGCGGCAGCTGCTGCCCGCGAGGGTCGAGGCGCGCCGGAAGCAGCCCGGACCCTGGCGGGTGGCCGGCGGCACCGTCACGGACGTCCCGCGCTACGCGTACCGCGGCGCGATGCTCGACGTGGCACGGCACTTCTTCACGGTCGAGCAGGTCAAGCGCTACATCGACCAGCTCGCGCTCTACAAGATCAACACCCTCCACCTGCACCTGACCGACGACCAGGGCTGGCGCATCGCCATCGACTCCTGGCCCCGGCTGGCGACCCACGGCGGCAGCACCGAGGTCGGCGGCGGACCCGGCGGCCACTACACCAAGGACGACTACCGCGAGATCGTCCGCCACGCCGCCGCCCGGCACATGACCGTCGTGCCCGAGATCGACATGCCCGGCCACACCAACGCGGCCCTCGCCTCCTACCCGGAGCTCAACTGCGACGGCGTCGCGCCCCCGCTCTACACCGGCATCGAGGTCGGCTTCAGCTCCCTGTGCGTCCCCCTGGAGACCACCTACGACTTCGTGGACGACGTGGTGCGGGAGATCGCCGAGCTGACCCCGGGCCCGTACCTCCACATCGGCGGCGACGAGGCGCACCGGACGGGCGAGGAGGACTACGCCCGCTTCATGGAGCGCGCGCAGCGGATCGTGGCGGAGCACGGCAAGACCGTCGTCGGCTGGCACCAGATCACCGGCGCCGAACCCGCCGAGGGCGCGATCGCGCAGTACTGGGGGACCGCCGGCAGGGAGGAGGGGGTCGCGGAGGCGGCGCGGAACGGCACCCGGCTGATCCTCTCCCCGGCCGACCGCGCCTACCTGGACATGAAGTACGACGAGACCACGCCGCTGGGACTGAGCTGGGCGGGCCACGTCGAGGTGCGGCAGTCCTACGACTGGGACCCCGGCGCCCACATCGAGGGCGTCCCCGGGGACGCGGTGCTCGGCGTGGAGGCGCCGCTGTGGACGGAGACCGTCGAGAACGGCGACCACATCGAGTTCATGGCCTTCCCCCGGCTGCCGGGCATCGCCGAACTCGGCTGGTCGCCCGCGTCCGCCCACGACTGGGAGGACTACCGCACCCGGCTGGCCGCGCAGGGCCCGCGCTGGGAGCTGATGGGCATCGACTACTGGCGCTCGCCCCAGGTCCCCTGGACGGACTGAGCCCGGAGACGGCGGGACGGCGTCCGGCGCGCCCTCCGGCCGTCCCGCCGTCCCGCCGTCAGAAACGGCGCAGCACCGCCTGCTTGGCCGCGGCGAACTCCTCGTCGGTGAGGATCCCCTCCCGGCGCAGCTCGCCCAGCTCGCGCAGCCGCCGCAGCAGGACGTCGTGGTCCGCGTCCGGGGCGGCCGGGACCTCTGCCCCGCCCGCGGTGAGCGCGGGCGGGGCGCCCTCGCCGGCCGGCAGGCCCTCGGCGGCCCCGGACGCGGCGGAGGCGGTGGCGGAGGCTGCGGCGGAGGAGGCGGAGGAGGCGGAGGGGTGCGGCAGACGGGCGGCGACGGCGGCGGCCACCAGCACCGAGCTGGTGTCCTTCGCCTGCCGCAGCCCCCACAGCACCAGGCAGTTGGGGTCGTGGTCGGGGTCGAGGACGGGGTGCGTCCCCTTGGGACGGAACCGCAGGTAGCCGTTCTCCAGGCCGATCGCCGGGGACCACTCCACGCCCTCCAGCTCGTGCAGCGCGAACGCGCGGGGGCCGCCGGAGGTCTTGCTGCTCTCGGCCATCCAGTTCCATTCGAGCCGGACGCGCTCCCCGTCGAAGGACGCCGTGCCGTCGGTGCCCTGCACCGACAGGGGAACCGGCGGCCCGGGCAGCAGGTAGCGGTCGCAGGGCTCCTCGGTGGGCACCTGCTCCAGCAGCAGGGCGTGGCGGACCTCGTCCACGAAGTAGTCGGCCACCCCCGAGCGGCTCGGCTCCACCTCCAGGCGGTACGGGTCGGCCGCGTCGGGCAGCCGCCCGCCCGCGGCCTGGAGGAGCGGATCGGCCCCGTGCCGCAGCCGCAGCCGCAGCCACCCGCCCTTGCGTCCGCGCTCGTACGAGACCCCGGCCACCGCCTTCAGCGGCACCGCCAGCTCGCCGAGCAGCCGGCGCAGTCTGTGCACGCTCTTGTGGTGTCCGGGCACGATGCGCACGGTGTCGCCGTCGAACGTCCAGGTCCCGGACTGATGGAGTATCTCCGCCATGGGCCGATTCTCTCAGCCCGCGGCGGCGGGGACCCCGGGGTTCGCGGCCCGCGTCGCCGCCCGCGCCGCCCGGGGTCCGCCTCCGGCGCCCTCAGGTCCAGTACAGGCCGCGCAGGCGGGACGTGGTGATGGTGGCCGGCCCGTCGTCGGAGGGGTCGGCCGGGTAGTAGGCGGCCTCGAACCGCAGCTTCTCGTTCTTCGCGATGCTGCCGGAGTGGTGGAAGTCGGCGTACGTGGAGCCCGAGGTGCCGATGCGCTCGACGATGCCGGACTCCCAGCGCGTACCGTCGGGCCTCAGGTGGTAGAAGCGGCCCTGGATCGTGGAGCCGGGCGGGATCGTGGCGGTGAGGTGGGCCATCACCTGGTAGCGCGTCGCGCCGGTCACGATGTCCACGCCCTTGATGTCGAGGGTCGTCCAGGTGCGGGGGGCCAGCCGGATGTCGCCGGTCCGGTACTCGCCGATCACGTTCGGCACGTCGTCCTCCTCCTCGTTCCGGTTCCAGCCGGGTGCGTGGGACAGGCGCTCGCGTATGCGGGCGCGCATGCTGCTCATGGAGAAGCCGCGGGGATCGACCTTGCCGGGCTGCCACTCCAGATGGCCGATCACCGAGCGCTCGTTCCAGCCGTGGTGGCGGCACAGGGCCGCGGCGGCGCGTTCGATCGCGTCCAGTTGGGCGGCCGGCCAGGGGTCCCTGCCGTCGCCGAGGTTCTCGCACTCGAAGCCGTAGAAGTGGCGGTTGCCGTCGGTGTTGGCCTCGTTGTCCGCGGGCAGGGCGCGTTCGTCGATCACCGCGCGGAGCACGTCGTCGTCCCCCATGCCGGCGTGGTTGGCGCGGCCGTGCCCGACCAGGTGCACCCGGCCGTCCTTGGTGATCACCCCGTGGCACAGCGGGCCGGGCAGGCTGCTGTGGCCGTTCCGGCAGATCTCGACCGTCCGCGCCGACCCGGAGGTGACGGTGTGGTGGATCATCACCCCGTGCACCGGCCCCCAGGGACCCTTGTGGTTGCGGTTGTGCGTGCGCCAGTCACCGACCTCGACGACCCTGAGCCCCTCCTTCTTCAGCGCGGCGACGAGCGCGCTCGCACCAATGGGAGTAGCCATGAGTGTTCTCCCGACTACTTTGGGTAGAAGTATGTGTTTCTCTCATACCCACCCCCGTGCGCGTCCCCATGGGATGGTCCATGATTTTTTGAAGCGCTCCCACCTCGCGGGCGGCCGCGGACGGCGGCGCCCTCCGGGACGTCCGTCCCGCGTGGTCACGGAGGGGGTGGAGGGGGGTCGCTCGCCTCCGGGCGGAGGACAGTGCTAAGAATAGGCTTGTGATCGGACTTTTCAGCCGATCTTGGGATTCGCTGTCCCGTCTGCTCGGCACCCGTCGCCCGCCGGAACGGCACGGGGGCGGGAGAACGGGGAGCGGGAATTCCGGGCAGCGGGCAGAACGGACACCGCCGGGGCGGCACCCCGGCTCACTGCTGGGCGTGCGCAGCCTGGCGGGCCAGGTGTTCGTCCTCCAGGCCGTGCTCGTGCTCCTGCTGGTCGTCACCGCGGTGGCGGCACTGCTGGTCCAGGCCGGGAGCAGCGCCGAGGAGGAGGCGCGCCGGCGGTCGGTCGCCGTCGCCGAGGCGTTCGCCAACTCGCCCGGACTGCCGGAGGCACTGAGGAGCGAGAACCCCACCGAGTCCCTCCAGCCGCTCGCCGAACGGGCCAGAGAGCGCTCCGGGGTGGACTTCGTCGTCGTGATGGACACGGACGGGACCCGCCACACCCACCCCAGGCCCGACCGGATCGGCGAGCGTTTCGTCGGCACCGTCGGACCGGCGCTGGAGGGGGAGACGGTCACGGAGGAGATCGTCGGGACCATCGGCCCCCTGGTGCAGGCGGTGGTCCCCGTCTTCGGCCCCGACGGCTCGGTGGTGGGCCTGGTCTCCGCGGGCATCACCGTCGACAAGGTCAGCAGCGGGGTCCAGGACCAGGTGCCGCTGCTCCTCGGCGCGTCCGCGGCGGCGCTGCTGCTGTCCGTGACGGGCACGGCCGTGATCGGCAGGCGGCTGCTGCGCCAGACCCGCGGCCTGGGCCCGGCCGAGATGACCCGCATGTACGAGCACCACGACGCCGTGCTGCACGCCGTCCGCGAGGGCGTGCTCATCGTCGGGGCCGACGGCCGCCTGGTGCTCGCCAACGACGAGGCGCGGCGGCTGCTCGACCTGCCCCCGGACGCCGAGGGGCGCTCCGTCACCGACCTCGGCCTCCCCCCGCGCACCGGCAGGCTGCTCTCCTCCGGACGCGCGGCCGTGGACGAGGTCCACCAGGTCGGGGACCGGATGCTGGCCGTCAACCACGAGCCCACCGACCGCTTCGGCGGACCGCCGGGCAGTGTGGCGACGTTCCGGGACTCCACCGAGCTGCGGGTGCTCTCCGAGAGCGCCGAGGAGGCGCGCCGGAGGCTGAAGCTGCTGTACGACGCGGGCACGGGCATCGGCACCACCCTGGACATGGTGCGCACGGCCGAGGAACTGGCGGAGGCCGTGGTGCCCCGGTTCGCGGACTTCGTCACCGTCGACCTGGCCGACGCCGTGCTGCGCGGCGAGGAGCCGGCGGGCGGCACGGTGACCATGCGCCGGGTGGCCGCCCACGGCATCAGGGAGATCCCGTCCTTCTACCCGACGGGCAAGCTGATCGCCTTCCTGCCGTCCACGCCGCAGGGGCAGGGCTACCGGGCCGGGCAGGCGGTCCTGGAGGCCGACCTGGCCACCGCCCCCGGATGGCAGGAGCAGGACCCCGAGCGGGCGCGGCGGATCGTCGAGGAGGGCGTCCACTCGCTCATCACGGTCCCGCTGCGGGCGCGCGGCATCGCCCTGGGCGTGGTCAACTTCTGGCGTACGCGGGAACACGGGGCCTTCGACGACGACGACCTGTCGCTGGCCGAGGAACTGGTGGCCCGTGCCGGGGCGGCCGTCGACAACGCCCGCCGCTACACCCGCGAGCACACCATGGCCGCCGCCCTCCAGCGCAGCCTGCTGCCCCGCGCCCTGCCCGGGCAGGAGGCGCTGGAGGTCGCCCACCGCTACCTCCCCGCCCAGTCGGGGGTGGGCGGGGACTGGTTCGACGTGATCCCGCTGTCCGGCGCCCGCGTCGCGCTGGTGGTCGGCGACGTGGTTGGCCACGGCCTGCACGCGGCCGCCACCATGGGACGGCTGCGCACGGCCGTCCACAACTTCTCCGCCCTGGACCTGCCGCCCGACGAGATCATCGGGCACCTCGACGAGCTGGTGGACCGCAGCGACCGGGACGGCGACGGCGACGGAACGCCGGACGGCACCAGCGGGATGATGGGCGCGACCTGCCTGTACGCGATCTACGACCCCGCCTCCCGGAGCTGCGTCGTGGCCCGCGCCGGGCACCCCCCGCCCGCGCTCGTCCACCCCGACGGCACCGTGGAGTTCCCCGACATCCCCGTCGGCGCGCCCCTGGGGCTGGGCGGCCCGCCCTACGAGACCGCCGAGATCGACCTGCCCGAGGGCAGCCGGCTGGTGCTGTACACCGACGGACTCATCGAGGACCGGGGGCGCGACATCGACGTCGGCCTGGCCCTCCTGGGGGAGGCGCTGGCCCGCGCGGGCGACTCCCCCGAGGAGACCTGCGACGAGGTGACCGGCGCGCTGCTGGCCGAGCGTCCGCGCGACGACGTCGCGCTGCTCGTCGCCCGGACCAGGGCCCTGGGACCCGACCGGATCGCGGTGTGGGACGTGCCGTCCGATCCCGCCGCGGTCTCCGCGGTCCGCGGCGGTGTGACGCGGCGGCTGGCCGACTGGGGCCTGGACGAGTTGGTGTTCACCACCGAGCTGATCCTCAGCGAGCTGGTCACCAACGCCATCCGGCACGCCACCGGCCCGGTGCGGGTCAGGCTGCTGAGGCTGGAGCGCAGCCTGATCTGCGAGGTCTCCGACACCAGCAGCACCTCGCCGCACCTGCGCCGGGCCGCGACGACGGACGAGGGGGGACGGGGACTGTTCCTGGTGGCGCAGCTCTCCGAGCGCTGGGGCACCCGCTACACCGGGAACGGGAAGGTCATCTGGGTCGAGCAGCCGCTGCCGCGGGACTGACCGGGGCCGGACGCGCCTCGGGCCGCGGCGGCCCGAGGCGCGTCCGGCCGGCGCTCAGGAGACGACGCCCAGCTCCCGGGCGATCAGCATGCGCTGCACCTCGCTGGTGCCCTCGCCGATCTCCAGGATCTTGGAGTCCCGCCACATGCGGGCCACCGGGTACTCGTTCATGAAGCCGTAGCCGCCGTGGATCTGGGTGGCCTCGCGGGCGTTGGTGACCGCGATCTCGGAGGAGTACAGCTTGGCGATGGCCGCCTCCTTCTTGAACGGCTCGCCCGCCATCAGGCGGG
Organism: Streptomyces glaucosporus; assembly: GCF_039533345.1. Lineage (NCBI taxonomy): Bacteria > Bacillati > Actinomycetota > Actinomycetes > Kitasatosporales > Streptomycetaceae > Streptomyces > Streptomyces glaucosporus. Next base: position 168,398 of record NZ_BAAATJ010000008.1, read on the forward strand.
CCGCCGCGTCGCGCCAGGCCAGACGGGCGGTGTGGGCGCGCATCTCCATGTCGGCGAGCTTGAACTGGATGGCCTGGTTGGCGCCGATCGGGCGGCCGAAGGCGTGGCGCTCCCCGGCGTACCGCACCGACTCGTCCACGCAGCCCTGGGCCAGGCCGGTGGCCAGGGCCGAGATGGCGATGCGGCCCTCGTCCAGGATGCGCAGGAACTGGGCGTAGCCGCGGCCCTCCTCGCCCAGCAGGTTGGAGACCGGGACCCGGACGTCGGAGAAGGACAGCTCACGGGTGTCCGAGGCGTTCCAGCCGACCTTGGAGTAGGGGGCGGCGACGGTGAAGCCCGGGGTGCCGGACGGGACGATGATCGAGGAGATCTCCGGGCGGCCGTCGGGCCTGCGGCCGGTGACGGCGGTGACCGTGACCAGGCCGGTGATGTCGGTGCCGGAGTTGGTGATGAAGCACTTGGTGCCGTTGATCACCCACTCGTCGCCGTCGCGGACGGCGGTGGTGCGGGTGCCGCCCGCGTCCGAGCCGCACTCCGGCTCGGTCAGGCCGAACGCGCCGAGCATCTCGCCCGAGCACAGCCTCGGCAGCCACTCGCGCTTCTGCTCCTCGGTGCCGAAGCGGTGGATCGGCATGGCCCCCAGCGAGACGGCCGCCTCCAGGGTGATGGCGATGGAGGAGTCCACCCGGGCCAGCTCCTCCAGGGCCAGGCACAGGGCGAGGTAGTCGCCGCCCATCCCCCCGTACTCCTCGGGGAAGGGCAGGCCGAACAGGCCCATGCGGCCCATCTCCCGGACGATCTCGTAGGGGAACTCGTGGTTCTCGTAGAACTCCCCGATCTTCGGCGCGACGACGTCGTGCGCGAACTCCTCGACGGTGCGGCGCAGTTCCTCGTGCTCGGGGGAGAGGCGGTGGTCAAGGGACATGGCTTCACTGCTCCTTGTGGGAGGCGGGGGAGTCCTGGGCGGGGGCGGTGGCCCGCGGGGCCAGGGCACGGACCGTGCGGGAGGGGCTGGGGCGGCCCAGCCGGCCGGCCATCCACACGCTGGTGGCGGTGAGGCGGCCGAGGTCGACCCCGGTGTCGATGCCGAGGCCGTGCAGCATCCACACGAGGTCCTCGGTGGCGAGGTTGCCGGTGGCGCTCTTCGCGTAGGGGCAGCCGCCGAGGCCGCCCGCGGAGGAGTCCACGGTGGTGACGCCGTGCCGCAGGGCGGCAAGGGTGTTGGCCAGGGCCTGGCCGTAGGTGTCGTGGAAGTGGACGGCGAGGCGGCCGGTGGGGATCCCGGCCTCGTTCAGGGCGGTCAGCAGGGCGGTGACGTGGCCGGGGGTGGCCACGCCGATGGTGTCGCCCAGGCTGAGCTCGTCGCAGCCGAGGTCGATCAGGCGGCGGCAGACGCCGACCACCTGCTCCACGGGCACCGGGCCCTCCCACGGGTCGCCGAAGCACATCGACAGGTAGCCCCGCACCCCGGCGCCCGCCTCCTTCGCCCGGGCGACCACCGGTTCGAACATCGCCAGGGCCTCGTCGACGGTGCGGTTGAGGTTCGCCCGGGCGAAGGACTCGGTGGCGCTGCCGAAGACGGCGATCTCGCGGGCGCCGAGGGCCAGCGCCCGGTCCAGGCCGCGTTCGTTCGGGACGAGCACCGGGAGCCGTACGGCCGCGTCCCCCTCGCGGTCGGCGAGGTCGGAGACGGCCGGGAACAGCCGCTCCGCGTCCGCGAGTTGGGGGACCCACTTGGGGTGGACGAAGCTGGTCGCCTCGATGGTGCGCAGCCCGGCGCCGGCGAGCCGGCGGATGAACTCCGCCTTCACCTCGGCGGGTACGACGGTCTGCTCGTTCTGCAGGCCGTCGCGCGGCCCCACTTCGTGGATGCGGACGCGGGCCGGAAGCCCCTCGGCGGGGAAGGCCATGGGCAGTCCCTCGGTCATCGCGCCGCCCCCTCGACCGGCTCGGCCCCGTCGGCCGGTGTGCCGGGTTCCTTGGGCTCGACGACGGCCAGCACCTGGTCCATGGCGACGGTGCTGCCGGGTGTGACGTCCAGCTCGACCACGGTGCCGTCGTAGGGGGCGGCGATGACGTGCTCCATCTTCATCGCCTCCACCACCAGCAGGCTCTGGCCGGCGGTGACCACGTCGCCGACGGCCGCCTTGACGACGGTGACCGTGCCGGGCATCGGAGCGGTCAGCGTGTCGGCGCCGTGCGCCCCCGCACCGCCCCGCAGGGACGCCTCGACCGGATCGTGGTCGGCGAGGTGCCAGCCGGCCCCGTCCCGGCCCAGCCACCGGCCGCCGTCCGCGCGGGCGTGGGCGAAGACGTGCACCACACCGTCCCACTCCAGCAGCGCCCGGCCGGGGGCGTCGGTGCGCAGCGCGGCACGCACCGGCGGGGCGTCCCCGACGCGGACCTCGGCACCGCCGGCCCGGCCGCGCACCCGCACGGCCACCGGCTCGCGGCCCGGGACCCGCAGGTGGTGGACCGTCCAGGCGGGTTCGCCGCCCAGACGCCAGCCGGTCGGCGCGGAGAACGGGTCGGTCCAGCCGGTGGGGGAGGCCTCCGGTTCCAGGTCGGCGTGGCGCAGCAGCGCCGCCGCCGCGTACACCTCCCCGGGGACCTCCGGCGGCAGCAGCGAGGCCGCGTCGCGGTCCACCAGCCCGGTGTCCAGGTTCCCGGAGACCACGTCCGGGTGCGCCAGCAGGGCGCGGAGGAAGGAGGTGTTGGTCTCCACCCCCAGGACCGTCGTCTCCGCCAGGGCCGAGCGCAGCCGCCGCAGGGCGGAGGACCGGTCCGGGCCGTGGACGATCACCTTGGCGAGCATCGGGTCGTAGACGGTGCCCACCTCGGTGCCCTCCGTCAGCCCGGAGTCCACCCGGACGCCCTCGCCCGACGGCTCGGACAGCAGGTGGACGGTGCCGGCGGAGGGCAGGAAGTCCACCCTCCCGCCCGTGGCGCGCGCGCTCTCCGCGCAGATCCGGGCCTCGACCGCGTGGCCGTCGAGGACGATGTCCTCCTGCCCGAAGGGCAGGGGTTCGCCGGCCGCGACCCGAAGCTGCCACTCCACCAGGTCCAGGCCGGTGATCAGCTCCGTCACCGGGTGCTCGACCTGGAGGCGGGTGTTCATCTCCATGAAGCAGTACGCCCCGGGGTCGCCGCCGGGGACGATGAACTCCACCGTGCCCGCGCCGCGGTAGCCGCAGGAGCGGGCCGCGCGCACGGCGGCCTCGCCCATGGCCGCGCGGGTGGCCGGGTCCAGCAGGGGGCTGGGGGCCTCCTCGACGATCTTCTGGTGGCGGCGCTGGAGGCTGCACTCGCGTTCGCCGAGGTGCACCACGGTGCCGTGGCCGTCGGCGAGCACCTGGATCTCGATGTGCCGCGGCCGGTCGATCCACCGCTCCACCAGGAGGGTGTCGTCGCCGAAGGCGCCGCGGGCCTCGCGCCGGGCGGCGGCGATCTCGTCGGCGAGCAGGGCCTCGTCGCGGACCAGCCGCATGCCCTTGCCGCCGCCGCCCGCCGACGGCTTGAGCAGGACCGGCATGCCGATCTCCAGTGCGGCGGCGGCCAGTTCGGCGTCGGTCAGGCCGCTGCCGCTGCTGCCAGGCACCACCGGGACCCCGGCCGCCCGCACCGTCTCCTTGGCGCGGATCTTGTCGCCCATCAGCTCGATGGCGTCCGCCGGCGGGCCGACGAAGACCATCCCGGCGGCCTCCACCGCGCGGGCGAAGGCCGCGTTCTCGGCGAGGAAGCCGTAGCCGGGGTGCACGGCCTGCGCGCCCGTCCGCTCGGCCGCCGCCAGCAGCCGCTCGATCGACAGGTAGCTCTCGGCGGCCGGCGCCGGGCCGATCCGCACCGCGGTGTCCGCCTCCCGCACATGCCGGGCGTCGGCGTCCGCGTCGCTGAAGACCGCGACCGAGCGCACCCCCAGCCGGCGCAGCGTACGGATGACGCGGACGGCGATCTCGCCGCGGTTGGCGACCAGCACCGTGTCGAACGCCTTGATGGACATCGAACGCATCCCCCTCACATCCGGAAGACGCCGTAGCCGGGCGCCGCGGGATCCTTCTCGGGCAGTGGCGCGTTGGCGCAGGCCGTCAGCGCCAGACCCAGCACCGTGCGGGTCTCCAGCGGGTCGATCACGCCGTCGTCCCACAGCCGCGCGGTCGCGTAGTAGGCGTTGCCCTGGGTCTCGTACTGCGCGCGGACCGGGGCCTTGAACGCCTCCTCCTCCTCGGCGCTCCACTCCTCGCCGCGCGCCTCCAGCTGGTCGCGCTTGACGGTGGCGAGCACCGAGGCGGCCTGCTCGCCGCCCATCACCGAGATCTTCGCGTTGGGCCACATCCACAGGAAGCGGGGCGAGTAGGCCCGGCCGCACATGGAGTAGTTGCCCGCGCCGTAGGAGCCGCCGACGACCACGGTCAGTTTGGGCACCCGTGCGCAGGCGACGGCCGTCACCATCTTGGCGCCGTTCTTGGCGATGCCGCCCGCCTCGTACTGGCGGCCCACCATGAAGCCCGAGATGTTCTGCAGGAACAGCAGCGGGATGCCGCGCTGGTCGCACAGTTCGATGAAGTGCGCGCCCTTGAGGGCGGACTCGGAGAACAGGATGCCGTTGTTGGCGACGATCCCGACCGGGTGGCCGTGGATGCGGGCGAAGCCCGTCACCAGCGTCGTCCCGTACTCGGCCTTGAACTCCGCGAACCGCGAGCCGTCCACGACGCGGGCGATGACCTCGCGCACGTCGTAGGGGGTGCGCGAGTCGACCGGGACCGCGGCGTAGAGCCCGGCCGGGTCGACCTTCGGCTCCTCCACGGGCTCCACCGGCCACGGCAGCGGGCCGCGCCGGGGGAGGGTGGAGACGATCTGCCGCACGATCCGCAGGGCGTGGGCGTCGTCCTCGGCGAGGTGGTCGGTCACCCCGGAGGTGCGGGAGTGGACCTCGCCGCCGCCCAGCTCCTCGGCCGTGACCACCTCGCCGGTGGCCGCCTTCACCAGGGGCGGGCCGCCCAGGAAGATCGTGCCCTGGTTCCGCACGATCACGGCCTCGTCGCTCATCGCGGGGACGTACGCCCCGCCCGCCGTGCACGAGCCCAGCACCGCCGCTATCTGCGGGATGCCGGCGCCGGACATCCGCGCCTGGTTGTAGAAGATCCGCCCGAAGTGCTCCCGGTCGGGGAAGACCTCGTCCTGCATCGGCAGGAAGGCGCCGCCCGAGTCCACCAGGTACACGCACGGCAGGCGGTTCTCCAGGGCCACCTCCTGGGCCCGCAGGTGCTTCTTGACCGTCATCGGGTAGTAGGTGCCGCCCTTGACGGTGGCGTCGTTGGCGACGATCACCACCTCGCGCCCCGACACCCGGCCGATCCCGGCGATCACGCCCGCGGCCGGCGCCTGCCCGTCGTACATCCCGTCCGCCGCCAGCGGAGCCAGCTCCAGGAAGGGCGAACCCGGGTCCAGCAGGGCGTCCACGCGGTCGCGCGGCAGCAGCTTGCCGCGTGCGACGTGCCGCGCCCGGGCCCGTTCGCCGCCGCCCAGCCGGGCCGCGGCGAGCTTCTCCCGCAACCGGGCGGCCAGCTCGCGGTGCGCCGCCTCGTTCGCCCGGGCCGCCTCGGACGCCGGGTCCACGGTGCTGACCAGCGGAGGTGCCTGCTGCATGCCCTTCGAGCCCCCTTGCTCGGTTAGTGAGCGTTAACCTCGCCATCAGGTTAACGTCCGCTAACCCGGCTGTCTACAATTCCTTCATGAGCAGCAGGACCGACGCCCCCACCCGCCGCGAGCAGATCCTCGGCGAGGCCGCCCGACTGTTCGCCGAGCGCGGCTTCCACGGCGTCGGCGTGGACGAGATAGGCGCGGCGGTCGGCATCAGCGGTCCGGGCCTCTACCGCCACTTCGCGGGCAAGGACGCGATGCTCGCGGAACTGCTGGTCGGCATCAGCGAGCGGCTGTACACGGGCGGGCGCAGGTGCCTGGCGGAGTCGGCCGGGGCCGGGCTCGGGCCGGAGGCCGCCCTGGACGCGCTCATCGACCGCCACATCGACTTCGCCCTCGACGACCGGGCCCTGATCACCCTCCACGACCGGGAGCTGGACCGGCTGCGCGACAGCGACCGCAAGCTGGTGCGGCAGCTCCAGCGCCAGTACGTGGAACTGTGGGTGGGGGTGGTCCGCGAGGTCCACCCGGCGCTGCCGGAGAAGGAGGCCCGCGCCTCGGTCCACGCCGTCTTCGGCCTGCTGAACTCCACGCCCCACCTGAGCCGTCCCTCGGCCCTCCCGGACCGCGCGACGACGGCCGCCCTCCTCCACCGGCTGGCCCGCGGCGCCTTCGCCGCCGCGGCGGACGGCGCGCGGAACGCGGACGGCGCCGCGGGGGCATGACTCCGCGCACACTCGCGGACAACCTGGCGGACCCCTCTGGACAGTCGAACGGACTCTTGGGTAGCTTGCGCTGAGCAAGCGCTTAGTTTCCGGCCCCAGGAGGCGATGACATGCGTCGCACGGTGTTCAACGAGGACCACGAGGCGTTCCGGGAGACCATCCGCGACTTCATCGCCGCCGAGGTCGTGCCCCACTACGACGAGTGGGAGAAGCAGGGCTACGTCCCCCGCGACTTCTACCTGAAGCTCGGCGAGCTGGGCGTCTTCGGCATCGAGGTGCCCGAGGAGTACGGCGGCGCCGGCGAGACCAGCTTCAAGTACAACGCGATCATCTCCGAGGAGACCGCCCGCGCCGGCGTCAGCTTCGGCGGCTCCGGCGTCCACACCGCGCTGTGCCTGCCCTACCTGCTGAAGTACGCCACCGAGGAGCAGAAGCGCCGCTGGCTGCCGCCCTTCGTCACCGGCGAGATGATGACCGCCATCGCCATGACCGAGCCCGGCACCGGCTCGGACCTGGCCGGGATGAAGACCACCGCCAGGCTGTCCGAGGACGGCACGCACTACATCCTCAACGGCGCCAAGACCTTCATCACCGGCGGGGTGCAGGCCGACCGCGTCCTGGTCTGCTGCCGCACCGCCCCGCCCTCCCCGGAGGACCGGCGCTCGGGCATCTCCATCCTGGTCGTGGACACCAGGAGCGAGGGGTACGCCGTCGGCCGCAACCTCGACAAGCTGGGCCTGAAGTCCTCCGACACCGCCGAGCTGTCCTTCACCGACGTCAAGGTCCCCGTCGAGGACCTCCTGGGCGAGGAGGGCAAGGCGTTCTCCTACCTCACCCACAACCTCCCGCAGGAGCGCCTGGGCATCGCGGTGGGCGCCTACGCCCAGGCCGCGGCGGCCGTCCGCTTCGCCCACGACTACGTCAAGGACCGCACGGTCTTCGGCAAGCCGGTGGCCTCCTTCCAGAACACCAAGTTCGTGCTCGCCGACTGCAAGTCCGACGTGGACGCCATGCAGGCCGTCGTGGACCGGGCCCTGGATGCGCTGGACGCCGGGGAGCTGACCCCCGCCGACGCCGCCTCGGTCAAGCTGTTCACCACCGAGACGGCGGCGAAGGTCATCGACAAGTGCCTCCAGCTCCACGGCGGTTACGGCTACATGCGGGAGTACCCGATCTCCCGCCTCTACGCCGACACCCGCGTCACCCGCATCTACGGCGGCACCAGCGAGGTCATGCGGTCCATCATCGCCAAGTCCATGGGCCTGTGAGGCGGGACCGCGCGAAGGACCGCACGAAGGACCGCACCACCGTGAACACAGCCGGAAACAGCGGCGGGGGCGCCGGGCGGGCGCCCCTGCACGACCTGCTCGACCTGCTCGACCTGGAGCGGGTGGACCGCGACATCTTCCGCGGCGAGAGCCGTTCCGCCGTCGTCCCCCGGGTCTTCGGCGGGCAGGTCGCCGCGCAGGCGCTCGTCGCGGCCTCCCGCACGGCCCCCGAGGACCGGCTCGCCCACTCGCTGCACGCGTACTTCCTGCGCCCCGGCGACCCGGCGGCGCCCATCGTCTACACCGTGGACCGCATCCGCGACGGGCGCTCCTTCACCACCCGCCGCGTGGTCGCCGTCCAGCACGGACGGCCGATCTTCCACCTGTCCGCGTCCTTCCAGACGGACGAGGAGGGGCTGGAGCACCAGGAGCCGATGCCCGACGTCCCGGACCCGGAGACGCTGACGCCCTCGGCCGAGCTGCTGCCGCGCCACGCCCACCTCTTCTCCGACCCGGGCGTGGCCGACCGCCTCGCCGAGGCGCGGGCGCCGGTCGACCTGCGGTACGTCGACGATCCGCCGTACCTGACGGCCGGCCGGCCGCGCGAACCGCGCTCGCGGATCTGGTTCCGCGTCAACGGCAAGCTGGACGGCGACCTCGACCGGCCGACGCTCCACCAGTGCCTGGCGGCCTACGTCTCCGACATGAGCCTGCTCGAACCCGTCCTCCTCGCCCACGGCCGCGGCGGCTGGACGGTCGGCGACGTGGTGGGCGCGAGCCTGGACCACGCGATGTGGTTCCACCGCCCCTTCCGCGTGGACGACTGGCTGCTGTACGACCAGGAGAGCCCCACCTCCCAGTCCGGCCGCGGACTGGGCCGCGGCCGGATCTTCACCGCCGACGGGCGGCTGGCGATCACGGTGATGCAGGAGGGCGTGGTGCGGGTGCCGCGCGGCTGAGGCCGCGCGGACGGGCCGGGAAGCCGGGAGGCCGGCCCGTCCCGCCCGCTCACTCCGGTGCCCCGCCGCCGGTGCCGGCAGGGCCGTCGGCGGGGTCGGGTCCGTCGTCGAAGCGGCGCGCGGAGGCGTCCGCCTGGGCGAGGCGCCGCATGGCGGCGATGACCTTGTCGCCGAGGAGCGTGCCGACGACCACGCCCTCCACGAGGCTGTCCCGGTCCGTCCGGCCGGACACGTACTCCAGGTCCGCCCGGGCGATGAGCTCCGCGGCGTCCGCGTAGGCCTCCACGACCCGCTCGAAGAAGTCCCCGTGTCCGACGCGGGCCATCGCCGCGACGGCCTCGACGAGGGACTGGGCGGCGGAGCGGCGGGGGTTCACCCGCCAGCCGCGCCGGGCGACGAGGGCCTCGACCTCCGCCCGCGCGGCCGCCGTCTCCTCGTCGTCCCCGCCGCCCTCGCTGCCGTCCTCGCCGTCCTCCCCGGCCTCCTCGCCGCCCTTGCCACTCCTGTCGCCGCCCCTGCCGGCGCTCCCGCCGGCGCCGTGCCCCGCGATGCTGCCGGTCGTCATCCCGAGCACCGCGTGCACCGGCCGTGACGGGTCGTCGATCGCCGCGAGCACGTCCGCCACCGCGGCCACGGAGAGGCCGCCGATGCCGATCAGCGCGCGGATCAGCCGCAGTCTGCGCTCGTGCTCCTCGTCGTAGTGCGCCTGGTTGGGGCTGGTGAGACGGCCCGGCGGCAGCAGGCCCTCCCGCACGTAGAACTTGATCGTCGGTACGGACACCCCGGTCCTGCGGCTCAGCTCGCCGATGCGCACGGTCGCGCTCCCTCCTGGCGCCCCGCGGGATACGCCCATGCCAGACCCTTGCCAGAACACTCCCCATCCTAGATAGTTCCACTATCCGATAGCGGATAGTGCCGCTATCTATAACCTCTCTGGGGTCCTCATGTCCTTAGCGCGTCAGGCGCTCGCCTGGCACCGGCCGCTGATGCTGTTCGCCGCCGCCATGTCCGTCCTCGCGGTGGTCTCGGCCGTGGGAACGGCGGTCGACGACCGGGTCCTGGTCGGTGCTCCGATCTGGTCCAAGCCGCTGAAGTTCTCGGTCTCGTTCGCCGCCTACTGCATGACGTTCGCGTGGACGCTCTCGCTGCTCACCCGGTGGCGCCGCGCGGGCTGGTGGGCCGGGACGGTGGTCGCCGCGGCCTCGGCGGTCGAGATGGCGGTCATCGTCCTCCAGACCGTCCGGGGCAGGCGCAGCCACTTCAACGTCGAAACCGCCTTCGACCAGACGCTGTTCGGCGTCATGGGCGCGACCGTCGTCGTGCTGTGGTCCGGCACCCTCGTCATCGCCCTGCTGCTGTTCCGGTCGCTGTCGGCCGGCCGGGCCGCCGCCTGGGCGGTCCGGCTCGGCGCGGTGCTCGCCCTGGCCGGCGCGGGGCTCGGCTTCCTGATGACGCGGCCCACTCCGGAACAGCGGGCCGCCATGGAACGGGGAGCGGTGGACGCGGTCGGCGCGCACAGCGTGGGCGTTCCGGACGGCGGGCCCTCGATGCCGCTCACCGGCTGGTCGACGACCGGCGGCGATCTGAGGATCCCCCACTTCGTCGGCATGCACGCGCTCCAGGCGCTCCCGCTGCTCCTGCTGGCGCTCCTGGCCCTCGCGCCGTACTTCCCGCGCCTGCGGCACGAGGACGTCCGGCTGCGGCTGGTCCTGGTGGGCGCGGTCGTGTACGCCGCCGTGTTCGGCCTCGTCACCTGGCAGGCCCTGCGCGGGCAGCCGCTGACGCACCCGGACGGCCTCACCCTCGGCGCGGCCGCCGCCGTCGCCGCCGCGGGATGCGCCGGGGTCCGGTACGCCCTGCGCACGCCTTCCGCCCCGGCCTCCGTCCCGCCTCCGCGGCGGCTCCGGTCCGGGAGCGGGGCCCTGGGCGAGAGCGAGAAGGAGACCGTGGCATGACCGGCTTCCTCTTCGAGCTCTCCTTCTGGCTGGCGGCCCCGGTCTGGCTGCTGATGATCTTCGCTCCGGGATGGGGCCCGACGCACCGGATCGCGGCCTCCCCGCTGACGGTGGTGCCGATCCTGCTCGTCTACTCGGCGCTCGTCCCGTCCGTCCTGCCGGAACTGTGGGCGGCGGTCGGCAGCCCCGGACTCGACGAGTTCCGGGAGCTGACGGCCCTCGCCGACGGAGCCGCGGCCGTCTGGGCGCAGGTCATCGCCTGGGACCTGCTCGTCGGCCAGTGGATGTTCCGCGAGGGGCGCAGGCTCGGCGTGCACCCGCTGGCCATGGGGCCGCTGCTGGTGCTGACGATCCTGCTGTCGCCCTTCGGTGTGCTGATCTTCCTCGCCCTGCGGGCGCTGCTCGCACGGAGGGGCAGGTCCGGGACGGGCGGGGACGCCTCGGGCCGGGAGGAGAGCACTCAGGGCCGTTCCAGCTCCCGGACCGGCACCGGCCGCTGATCCGGCGTCACCGGACCCACCGGCGTGTCCCTGGCCGCCCGGACGGCGGACCGCACCGCCCGCGCCCCGTACCACCGCGTCAGCGGGGCGGCCGGGGAACCGCCCGCCCCGGTGAAGCCGCGGGCGGTGAACTCCCGGTGGGCGGCGGGCCGCCGGCGGGGCCGGGCGGCGTGCCGCGCGTCGACGCGCGCCCCGTCGGTGACCGCCGAGCGGGCTGCGGAACACCTGGCGCCGGCGCCGGGGCGGCTCCCGCCGCCGGGCGGCCGGATCACGCCTTCCGCGCTACGCGGGCGTCAGACCCGCCGCGTCCAGCAGGTACGCCGTCATCGGCTCGTAGTAGCGCGGGTTGACCACGTGGTCGTCCAGGGGGACGGTGACGGCGAGGGTGCCCTCCGCCTCGCCGATGAACAGCGCCGGGTCGTTGCAGTCCGCGAAGCCGATGGTGAGGATGCCGCGCTGCGCCGCGCAGCCCGCCCAGCCGTGGTCGGCGAAGACCAGGTCCGGCAGCGGCTCGCCCTCCCGCTGGAGGGCGTCCAGGATCGCGGTCATCGGCTCGGGGGAGTGGGTGTGCCACAGCGAGGCCCCGCGCTCGTGCATCGCGATGTCCGCGAGCTGCACCACCACGCCCTGGTCCGCGATCAGGCCCAGCGGCACCCGGACGATCTCGCACCCGGCCAGGCGCAGCGCGTTCGCCACCCGGCTGTGCAGGTCGATCAGCGCGCCCGGGTGGCCGGTGGCGAACAGCACCCGGTGACCGGCCTCGGCCGACTTGCGGAGCTGGGCCGCGGCCCGGTCCAGGGCGGCGACCGTCAGTTCCGGGTCGATGGTGTCCTGGCCGTGGCGGTGCTCGGGGTCGTCGACGACGCCGCAGCGCTCGGCCATCACCGCCAGCACGTCCTGCTCGTCGGCCCACCGCTCGCCCAGCTCCAGGCCCAGCCAGTAGTGCCGGTCACCGTTGGCGAGTCTGCGGTAGTGGTCCAGGTTGTTCTCCCGGGGCGTGGCGACGTCGCCCGCGATGCGGGTGCGGACGAGGTGCTCGATCAGCTCGGCGCGGGTGGGGGCGGCGGGGGTTATCGGCATGGGGGCATTGTCCCCCGCACACGCCCGCGGGGGCGATCGGCTTCCGGGTGACCGGCGCGGCGGCCGCCTGTACGGACCGTACAAAAGGCTCCGCCGGACTGTCGTCCCAGGCCATGTGTCCGAGCCCGGTCCGCCCCTACCCTCGACCGCATGACCACCGACCAGCAGCCCCGTGGCCCCGTCGACTCCTCCCGCGTCCCGCGCTTCGCCGGCCCGGCGACCTTCGCCCGGCTGCCGCGCCTGGACGAGGTGGGAGGCCGTACCGACATCGCGGTCGTCGGCGTGCCGTTCGACTCCGGCGTCTCCTACCGTCCCGGCGCCCGCTTCGGCGGCAACGCCGTCCGCGAGGCGTCCCGTCTGCTGCGCCCCTACAACCCGGCCCAGGACGCCTCGCCCTTCGCGCTCGCCCAGGTGGCCGACGCCGGGGACATCGCCGCCAACCCGTTCGACATCCACGAGGCGGTCGAGGCCGTCGAGGCGGCCGCCGGAGACCTGCTGGACACCGGCGCCCGCCTGATGACCCTCGGCGGAGACCACACCATCGCCCTGCCGCTGCTGCGCGCGGTGGCGCGCAGGCACGGCCCGGTCGCGCTGCTCCACTTCGACGCCCACCTGGACACCTGGGACACCTACTTCGGCGCCGAGTACACCCACGGCACCCCGTTCCGCCGGGCGGTGGAGGAGGGCATCCTCGACACCGAGGCCCTCTGCCACGTCGGCACCCGCGGCCCGCTGTACGGCAAGCAGGACCTCACCGACGACGCGAAGATGGGCTTCGGCATCGTCACCTCCGCCGACGTGATGCGGCGCGGCGTGGACGAGGTGGCCGACCAGCTGCGGCAGCGCATCGGCGGCCGGCCGCTGTACGTCTCCATCGACATCGACGTCCTGGACCCGGCCCACGCACCGGGCACCGGCACCCCCGAGGCCGGCGGCCTGACCTCCCGCGAGCTGCTGGAGATCCTGCGCGGTCTGGCCGGCTGCAACCTGGTCTCCGCCGACCTGGTGGAGGTCGCCCCCGCCTACGACCACGCCGAGATCACCTCGGTCGCCGCCTCCCACACCGCCTACGAGCTGACCACGCTCATGGCGCGCCGGATCGCGGAGGAGCGGGCGTAGCACCGCGCCGGACGGAACCCGGGCACCGGCGGAAAGGTTGCCGGAAGGTTGCGGGAGCAACCGCTTTCGCCGGACGGACGGGGAAGAGGCCGCGCCGCCCGGCGGAGCCGTGTGCCCGGGGCGGCACCGGATGGGTTTCGGCCGTCTTTGGCGCGGGGCGCGCCGGGCCGTACGCGGGTCGTGCCGGGATCGGACGACGTCGGCCGCCGCAACACCGCTGGTTGCCGGGGGACGCGTCCGGCGTCGAGGGGGAATGGGGGCATCACGAAGTGCCACTATTTTAATACGTAACGTTACTGAAAATGATCGATGGAGGTGCATTCCGCGCCTGTTCTCGACAGACTCGCGTTCGCTATCCGTTACACACGACGGGCGGAGGGACACGCCATGCGGAACGCGGTGAAGTGCGCCCTGGCGGGCGGCTGCCTGCTGACGGCGGGCGTGCTCGGCCCGCTGTACGGGGCGGCCCTCGCCGCGCCGGCGCCGTCGGCGCCGCGGGTGCTGGTCCTCGCGGAGGCGCCGCACCGGCCGGACGGCGGGCAGGCGTCCCCGCGGGGTGCGGCCCTCCCGTCCCCCGCGGCGCACGGCGGCCCGGTGGTCGTCGCCGCGGGCGGCGGACGCCGGGGGCACTCCCCGGACGGCGACCGCCCCGAGCCGCCGGAGCGCGGGTCCGGGAGCGGGGTGGTCCCCGCCTCCTGAAGCGATCCGGGGTTCCGGGCCCGGCCCCTTCCGGAACCCCGTACGACGGCCGGTGCGCCGTGCACGCCCGGGACAGGCGGCGCGAGCGTTCACCGGCGGGTCCCGCGGTCCCTCCTCGCCGCGGGGCGGGCCGGACGAGCGGACGGGAGACGGCGAGCTGGTCCTGTGGGGGGTGCCGGCACACCGCCGCCCGTCGACGCCGCGGCCCACCGGGGGCGCGGTCCGGAGAGAATGCCTGGCTCTCCGGACCGCGCCCCTTCGCCGTTCGCCGGCGGTGCGCCCGCCGCTCCCGCGGAGGCCGCACCGGTCCCGGACCGGAGTGACCTCTCCCACTTCCCGCCGCCGGGATGAAACACCCGTCCGGGCGCGTTGGATCATTGCGGCTCTGTCAACACAGGGCTGTGCGCGGTCACGCACGGCGACGGACGGTCAGCGGGAGGTAACCGGAGTGGTGGGCACGGAAGCGGGGGAGACCGGGGACGAACGGCGGCCCGGCTGGGCACGGCGGCTGACGGCGTACTGCCTGCGCTACCGCCGCAACGTGTGGCTGTCCCTGGGCGCCTCGCTCGCCGGGATGGCCGTGATGGCGCTCGTGCCCCTGATCACCAAGGAGGTCATCGACGGCATCGTCGAGGACGACGGCGGTGACCTCGGGCTGTGGATCGGGCTGCTGGCCGCCGCCGCGGTGGTGGTGTACGGGCTGACGTACGTGCGCCGCTTCTACGGCGGCAGACTCGCGCTCGACGTCCAGCACGACCTGCGCACCGAGATGTACGACTCCCTGGTCCGCCTCGACGGGCGGAGACAGGACGAGCTGTCCACCGGGCAGGTCGTCGGGCGGGCCACCGGCGACCTCCAGCTCGTCCAGGGCCTGCTCTTCATGATGCCGATGATGATCGGCAACGTGCTGCTCTTCGCGGTCTCCCTGGTGGTGATGGTCACCCTCTCCCCGCTGCTGACGCTGGTGGCGCTGGCCGTCGCGCCCGCGCTGGCGTTCATCGCGCAGCGCAGCCGCACCCGGCTCTTCCCCGCCACCTGGTACGCCCAGAGCCAGGCCGGGGGCGTGGCCGGGGTGGTGGACGGGGCCGTCACCGGCGTACGGGTGGTCAAGGGCTTCGGACAGGAGGAGCAGGAGACCGGCAAGCTGCGCGGCGCGAGCCGCGAGCTGTTCGCCGCGCGGCTGCGGACGGTGAAGCTCAACGCGCGCTACACCCCCGCCCTCCAGGCCGTCCCCGCGCTCGGCCAGGTGGCGATGCTCGCCCTCGGCGGCTGGATGGCCACCCGCGGCCAGATCACCCTGGGCACCTTCGTCGCCTTCTCCACCTACCTCGCCCAGCTCGTCGGGCCGGTGCGGATGCTCACCATGGTGCTGACGGTCGGCCAGCAGGCCCGGGCCGGCGTCGAGCGCGTCCTGGAACTGATCGACGCCGAGCCGGCCATCCGCGAGCGCGAGGACGCCCGCGAGCTGCCCGCCGACGCCCCCGCCACCGTCGAGTTCGACCGCGTGGGCTTCGCCTACGACACCGGCCCCGGCGCGCGGCCCGTGTTGGAGGACTTCTCGCTGCGCATCTCACCGGGCGAGACCGTCGCCGTCGTCGGCACCTCCGGAAGCGGCAAGTCCACCGTCTCGCTGCTGCTGCCGCGCTTCTACGACGTGACCGAGGGCGCGGTGCGGATCGGCGGCCACGACGTGCGCGACCTGACCTTCGACTCGCTCCGCGCGGCCATCGGCCTGGTCCCCGAGGACAGCTTCCTGTTCTCCGACACCATCCGCGCCAACATCGCCTACGGCCGCCCCGACGCCACCGACGAGCAGGTGCGGGCCGCGGCGCGCGCCGCCCAGGCCGACGGCTTCATCTCCGAGCTGCCGAACGGCTACGACACCGAGGTCGGCGAGCACGGCCTGACCCTCTCCGGCGGCCAGCGGCAGCGCATCGCCCTGGCCCGCGCCATCGTCTCCGACCCCCGCCTGCTCGTCCTGGACGACGCCACCTCCGCCGTGGACGCCCGGGTCGAGCACGAGATCCACGAGGCGCTGCGCGGTGTGATGGCGGGCCGCACCACCCTGCTGATCGCCCACCGCCGCTCCACCCTCTCCCTGGCCGACCGCATCGCCGTCCTCGACGGCGGGCGTCTGGTGGACATCGGCACCGACGCCGAGCTCCAGGAGCGCTGCGAGCTGTACCGCCGGCTGCTCAGCGACCCGGACGAGCTGGGGGACGTCGAACGCGACCCGGCCGGCCTGGCGGCCCGGTCCGGCTCCGCGCCGGACGGCGGCAGCGGGGGAGACGGCGGGGACGACGGCCGGGTGGACGGCGTCACCCCCTCCCTGTGGAAGCGGGAGGGCGACCCCGAGGAGCGAGCGGGCGCCGGCGGCGCCGCGGCCCCGCCCGCCGCGGGCGGCGGGCCGGGCATGGCGGGGGTCCTGGCCGGCAGCCCGGCCACTCCCGACCTGCTCGCCAAGGTGGCCGCCCTGCCGCCGGCCACCGACGCCCCCGACATCGACGAGGAGCGCGCCGCCGCCCCCGAGACGTCCTACGGCCTGCGGCACCTGCTGCGCGGCTTCCGCGGGCCGCTGCTGCTGAGTCTGGCGCTGGTCGTCGCCGACGCCGTGGCCGGCCTGCTGCTGCCCGTCCTCGTCCGGCACGGCATCGACGAGGGCGTCCAGCGGGTGGCGATCGGCGCGGTGTGGACCGCCTCCGCCCTGGCGCTGCTGGTCGTGATCGCCCAGTGGGCCGCGCAGGTCGGCGAGACCCGCGCCATCGGCCGCACCGGCGAGCGGATCCTCTACACCCTCCGCGTCAAGATCTTCGCCCACCTCCAGCGGCTCGGGCTCGACTACTACGAGCGCGAGCTGACCGGGAAGATCATGACCCGGATGACCACGGACGTGGACGCCCTGACGACCTTCCTGCAGACCGGCCTGGTCCAGGCCGTCGTGGCGCTGCTGACCTTCTTCGGCATCATGGTCGTCCTCGTCGTGATCGACGCCGGCCTGGCGCTGGTGGTCCTGGCGACCCTGCCGCCGCTGGTGATCGGCACGATCGTCTTCCGCCGCCAGAGCCTGAAGGCGTACGAGCTGGCGCGCGAACGCGTCAGCGGCGTCAACGCCGCCCTCCAGGAGAGCGTCGCGGGCCTGCGGATCGTGCAGGCGTTCCGCCGCGAGCACCGGGACTCCCGCCGCTTCGCCGAGCGCAGCGACGGCTACCGGCAGGCGCGCGTCCGCGGCCAGTGGCTGATCTCGGTCTACTTCCCCTTCATCCAGTTCCTCGCCTCCCTGGCCACCGCCGCCGTCCTGGTCGTGGGCGCGAACCGGGTGGGCGACGGCACGCTGACGGCGGGCGCGCTGGTGGCGTACCTGCTCTACATCGAGCTGTTCTTCGCCCCCGTGCAGCAGCTCTCGCAGGTCTTCGACGGCTACCAGCAGGCGGTCGTCTCCCTCGGCCGCGTCCAGGAACTGCTGCGCGAGCCGACGACGACGCCCCCGCCCGCCCGGCCCCGCGAGGTGGAGGCGCTGCGCGGCGAGATCGTCTTCGACGACGTGCGCTTCCGCTACGGCAACCGGGACGGGAACGCCGGGGACGGCGCGGACGGCGGCGAGGACGCGCTGTCCGGCGTCGACCTGACGATCCCCGCCGGGCAGACGGTCGCCTTCGTCGGCGAGACGGGCGCGGGCAAGTCCACGCTGGTCAAGCTGGTCGCCCGGTTCTACGACCCGACCTCGGGCGCCGTCCGCGTGGACGGGGTGGACCTGCGCGAGATGGACCTGACCGCCTACCGGCGCCGCCTCGGCGTGGTGCCGCAGGAGCCGTACCTCTTCCCGGGAACCGTCCGCGACGCCATCGCCTACGGCCGTCCCGACGCCACCGACGCCGAGGTGGAGGCGGCGGCGCGGGCGGTCGGCGCGCACGACATGATCGCGACCCTCTCCGGCGGCTACCTCCACCCGGTGGCCGAACGCGGCCGGAACCTCTCGGCCGGGCAGCGGCAGCTCATCGCCCTGGCCCGCGCCGAGCTGGTCCGGCCCGACGTCCTGCTGCTGGACGAGGCCACCGCCGCGCTCGACCTGGCGACGGAGGCCCTGGTCAACGAGGCCACCGACCGGCTGGCGGGCCGCCGCACCACCCTGGTCGTCGCCCACCGCCTGACCACGGCCGCCCGCGCCGACCGGGTGGTGGTCCTGGACCACGGCCGGGTGGTGGAGGACGGCACCCACGCCGAGCTGCTGGAGCGCGGCGGACGGTACGCCGAGCTGTGGCGCACCTACGTGGGGGAGACGGAGCCCGCGGCTGCGTGAGAGCGGCGCCGCCGAGCGCGCCCCTTTGCCGGGGGCGCTCGGCGGCGGTTGCGCGGGTGGTTCCGCGCCGTGCGCTGGTTGCCGCGCCGGTGGTTGCCGCGCCGGTGGTTTCCGGTCCAGCGGGCCATCACCTCCTGCGGGTCGCCGGACCCGGTCTCCGCCAGGAAGCGCCGGGCGCGGTCGCCGCGCAGGGTGGCGGCCGTCCGGCCGTGGTGGGTGACGACGACCGTGCCGTCCTCGTACCGGCGCCGGTCGAATCCGTGGGGTCGGGGCATGGCGGGAACGGCACGGTCCGGGGCGGCGGTGCGCAGCCGGATGTCCGCCGGCGGTCCGCGGCGGCGAGCGCAGGTCCGCGGGGCCGCGCGGCACGGGGAGTCCGCCGCGGTGGCCGCGGGGCCGCACGAGCCGTACGAGCCGTACGAGCCGCACGAGCCAGATGAGCCCAATGGGGTCTGGCGGGGCGTGTGGTGCGGCGGATAGGTTCACGGCGTTTTGTGGACGAGCCCAGGGGAGGGCACATGCGCAAGGCGTTCAGAGCGCTGCTGACGTCGCTGGCGCTGATCGGCGCCACCGGCGCCGGCGGCGTGTCGGCGGGAGCCGCCACCGCGGCCGAGGCCGACACCGCCGGCATCTCCGACACCCCCGACATCGAGGACCGCATCCTCGCGATACCGGGGATGAGCCTGATAGAGGAGAAGCCGGTCGAGGGATACCGCTTCTTCGTGCTGAACTACCGCCAGCCCGTCGACCACCGCAAACCCTGGAAGGGAACCTTCCAGCAGCGGCTGACGGTGCTCCACAGGGACGACGACCGGCCCACCGTCTTCCACACCTCCGGCTACGGCCTGAACACCAACCCGGCGCGCAGCGAGCCGACGCGGATCGTCGACGGCAACCAGGTCTCCATGGAGTACCGGTTCTTCACTCCGTCGCGTCCTCAGCCCGCCGACTGGTCCAAGCTCGACATCTGGCAGGCGGCCAGCGACCAGCACAGGATCTTCCGCGCCCTGAAGAGGATCTACGACGAGGAGTGGATCTCCACCGGCGGCAGCAAGGGCGGCATGACGGCCACCTACTACCGCCGCTTCTACCCGGACGACATGGACGGCACGGTCGCCTACGTCGCGCCCAACGACGTGAACGACAAGGAGGACTCGGCCTACGACGAGTTCTTCGCCACCGTCTCCACCGAGGAGTGCCGCGAGAGGCTGAACGCCGTGCAGCGCGAGGTCTTCGTGCGCCGCGACGAACTCGTGGACCGCTACGAGGCCTGGGCCGAGCGGGAGGGCCGCACCTTCGAGGTGGTCGGCAGCGCCGACAAGGCGTTCGAGAACGTCGGCCTGGACCTGGTGTGGGCCTGGTGGCAGTACGGCTCCGAGGCCGACTGCGACGAGGTCCCGCCGGCGAGCGCGAGCACCGACGAGCTGTACGAGTTCGTCGACCAGGTGTCGGGCTTCGCGTTCTACACCGACCAGGGGCTGGAGTACTACACGCCGTACTACTACCAGGCGGGCACCCAGCTCGGCTCGCCGACGTTCGCCACCCCGCACCTGAAGGGGCTGCTGCGCCACCCGGGCATCTACGAGCCGCGCTCCTACGTGCCGCGCGACATCCCGATGAGCTTCGACCGGAAGGCCATGCGCGACATCGACAGGTGGGTGCGCACGGACGCCGAGCGGATGCTGTTCGTCTACGGCGAGAACGACCCGTGGGGCGCGGAGCCCTTCCGTCTGGGCCGCGGCAGTGAGGACTCCCACGTCTTCACCGCGCCGGGCGCCAACCACGGCGCGAACATCGCCGCGCTGGAGGAGGACGACCGGGCCGTCGCCACCGCCGCCCTGCTGGAGTGGGCCGGTCTGGAGGCCGGTGCCGGAGCGGCGGCCGAGCGGAAGGCGGCGCCGCTCGCGCCGTACGACGCGAAGCTCGACAAGGCGGAGAAGGACGAGCGGCGGATGCTGCGCCCGTAGAGGGACGCGGATCGCCCGAGTGGACGGCGGGCGCGGCCGGGGAAGTCCGGCCGCGCCCGCCGTCCGTTCGGGGCGCGGTCAGGCACGCGGGTGGAAGACGAACAGCAGCCCTCCGCCGTCGGCGTCCGGCGAGAAGCCCCCGGCCTTCCTCAGGGACAGGAACGGGACCTCGGTCCCCTAGGGCAGCGCCTCGGTCTCACCCGTGTCGAGGGGGACGGTGACGTAGGCGAGATCGGTGGTCCGGTCCCCTCCGGTCAGGCCGTAGGCGGTGCCGTCGTCGCCGACGGACAGCAGCCGGATCCCCTTGCGCTCCTCGGTCTCCGCGAAGCAGTACGCCTTCTTCCGCTCGAGGTCGAAGTCGAGGGGGCCTGCGACGGCGTAGCGGCTGTCCGGGGACAGGACGGGGGCCTCCGGCTCGTCCACCCGGCAGGGCGTGGACACCTCCAGTTTCCCGGTCTTCAGGTCGTGGACGGCCACCACGGCGGCGATGATCGTCCTCACGGTCCGCACCGCGTGCCTCCGCGGGCAGGGGGCGGCGTTCCCGGCCGATCCCCCCATCGATCGTTCAGGTCACCCGAAGACTATCGAGCGCCCCGCAGGGCCGGTGCGGCGCTCCGGGGAGCGGGCGCGTCAACCCCCCTGCGGCAGGCCTCAGTTGACGCGCGGGGGCGCGGTGGAGGCGCGGGCCATCAGCTCGGTGCGGACGGTCGCCACGCCGCCGGGGGGCGCCGACTCGCGGCCCAGCGCCAGCCGCCCGGCGCGGGCGCCGGCCTCGTGGAGGGGGATGCGGACGGTGGTCAGGGCCGGGGCGGCGTCCGCGCTGAAGGGGAGGTCGTCGAAGCCCGCCACGGAGATGTCCTCGGGGATGCGCAGGCCCTGGTCGCGGAGGGCGGCGCAGACGCCGAGGGCGACGGTGTCGTTGGCGGCCAGGACGGCCGTCAGGTCCGGTGCGCGGCGCAGCAGTTCCAGGGCGCCGTCGTAACCGGAGGAGCGGTCGTAGGCGCCGTGCACGGTGAGGCGGTCGGAGGCGGCGAGGAGCTGCGGGTCGTGGTCGGCCAGGGCCGCCCGGTGGCCCTCCAGCCGGTGCCGGGTGGTGGTCCGCTCGACCGGGCCGGCGACGTAGCCGATGCGGCGGTGGCCGAGGGCGAGGAGGTGCTCGGTCAGCCGGCGGGCGCCGCCGCGGTTGTCGAAGGCGACGGTGATCGGCGCGGTGGAGTCGCCGGTCTCCTCCCCGTCGGCTCCGTCGGCTCCGTCGGCCCTCCCGGTGGCGGCCTCGGGCAGCGGCGGTCTGCCGCACAGCACGATCCGGGTGCCGGCCTCGGTGAGCCGGCGCAGCCGGGCGGCCAGGGCGGTGGTGTGCTTCTCGTCCTCGACGGCGCTTCCGGTGAGGACCACGGCGGCGGCGCGCTGGCGCTGGAGGAGGGTGAGGTAGGTCAGCTCGCGCTCGGGGGAGCCGCCGGTGTTGCACACGACGGCCAGTTTCCCGCCGGCCTTCTCCGGTCCCATCTCCGACTGGACGGCGCTTGCCATGATGCCGAAGAACGGGTCGGCGATGTCGTTGACGAGGACGCCGACGAGGTCGGAGGTGGAGGCGGCCAGCGCGCTGGCCGGCCCGTTGACGACGTACTCCAGCTCCTCCACCGCGCGCAGGACGCGGCTCCGGGTGGCGCCCGCCACCGGGTAGTTGCCGCTCAGTACGCGTGAGACGGTCGCGGCCGAGACCCCGGCCCGGGCCGCCACATCCGCCAGCGTCACTGCCATTCCGTCCTCCGGTGCGGTTCTTGTCTGCGGGTCTTGTCGTGAGTGCTGTGGGCAGGCTAGCTTGCCCTCAGATAGAAAGCGCTTTCTAAAGCGAGAGGGAAACGCTCATGACACGCAGGGTCGTACGGATCGCCATGAACGGCGTCACCGGCCGGATGGGATACCGCCAGCATCTGGTCCGCTCCATCCTCGCCATCCGCGAGCAGGGGGGACTGGACCTCGGCAACGGTGACGTGCTGTGGCCCGAGCCCGTCCTCGTGGGGCGCCGCGAGCACGCGCTGAAGGCCCTCGCCGAGCGCCACGGGCTCGACCCGGCGGCCGTGAGCTGCGACCTCGACGCCGTCCTGGCCGACGAGAGCATCGACATCTACTTCGACGCCCAGGTCACCTCCGCCCGCGAGGCCGCCATCCGCAAGGCCATCGCGGCGGGCAAGCACGTCTACACCGAGAAGCCCACCGCCACCGGCCTGGAGGGCGCCCTGGAGCTGGCCCGGCTCGCCCGCGACGCCGGCATCAAGCACGGCGTGGTGCAGGACAAGCTCTTCCTGCCGGGCCTGCTCAAGCTCAAGCGGCTGATCGACGGCGGCTTCTTCGGCCGGATCCTCTCGGTCCGCGGCGAGTTCGGCTACTGGGTCTTCGAGGGCGACTGGCAGCAGGCGCAGCGCCCCTCGTGGAACTACCGCGCCGAGGACGGCGGCGGCATCGTCGTCGACATGTTCCCCCACTGGGAGTACGTGCTCCACGAGCTGTTCGGCCCGGTGCGCACCGTCCAGGCCGTCACCGCCACCCACATCCCGCAGCGCTGGGACGAGCACGGCAAGCCCTACCAGGCGACCGCCGACGACGCCGCGTACGGCATCTTCCAGCTGGAGGGCGGCGTCGTCGCCCAGATCAACTCCTCCTGGACCGTGCGCGTCAACCGCGACGAGCTGGTGGAGTTCCAGGTCGACGGCACCGAGGGCTCGGCGGTCGCGGGCCTGCGCACCTGCCGCGTCCAGCACCGCTCCGTCACCCCGAAGCCGGTGTGGAACCCGGACCTGCCCGTCACCGAGGCCTTCCGCGACCAGTGGCAGGAGGTGCCGGACAACGAGGAGTTCGACAACGGGTTCAAGGCCCAGTGGGAGCTGTTCCTGCGCCACGTCGTGCTGGACGAGCCCTACACCTGGGACCTGCTGGCCGGCGCCCGCGGCGTCCAGCTCGCCGAGCTGGGCCTGGCCTCGGCCGCCGAGGGCCGCCGCCTCGACGTTCCGGAGCTGAGCCTGTGATCCGCCTCCCCGACCTCTCCGGCGCCCTGCGCGAGTACACCCCCCGCACCGAGTCCGCGCTCCCCGCGGCCGGGGGTCCGCCGCTGGTCTCCCGCACGGTGTTCTCCGCCGCCCACGTCGTCGCCGACCCCCTGGCCGACACCACGCCCGACGGCCCGGCCGCCGTGGACTGGGACGCCACGCTCGCCTTCCGCCGCCACCTGTGGTCCCACGGGCTGGGCGTCGCCGAGGCGATGGACACCGCCCAGCGCGGCATGGGCCTGGACTGGCCCACCGCCGCCGAACTGATCCGCCGCTCGGCCGCCGAGGCCGCCGCCTGCGGAGGCCGCATCGCCTGCGGCGTCGGCACCGACCAGCTCACCGGGTCCGCCGGTTCCCTGGACGGGATCCGCGCCGCCTACGAGGAGCAGCTCGCCGTGGTGGAGGAGGCCGGCGCCCAGGCGATCGTGATGGCCTCCCGCGCCCTGGCCGCCGCCGCCCGGGGCCCCGAGGACTACGTCGAGCTCTACGGGCGGCTGCTGCGCCAGGCGTCCGAGCCGGTGATCCTCCACTGGCTCGGCCCGATGTTCGACCCGGCGCTGACCGGCTACTGGGGCAGCAAGGACCTGGACGCCGCCACCGAGACCTTCCTGGCGGTCATCGCCGAGAACCCCGACAAGGTCGACGGCGTCAAGATCTCGCTGCTGGACGCGGGCCGCGAGGTGGACCTGCGCCGCCGCCTCCCCAACGGGGTGCGCTGCTACACCGGCGACGACTTCAACTACCCCGAGCTGATCGAGGGCGACGACCGCGGCTTCAGCCACGCCCTGCTGGGCATCTTCGACCCGCTGGGCCCGCTGGCCGCCGAGGCCGTCCGGGTGCTGGACACCGGCGACCCGGCCGGCTTCCGCAAGCTGCTGGACCCCACCGTCGAGCTGTCCCGCCACCTGTTCCAGGCGCCCACCCGCTACTACAAGACCGGCGTGGTGTTCCTGGCCTGGCTGGCCGGGCACCAGGACCACTTCGCCATGGTCGGCGGCCTCCAGTCCGCGCGCTCGCTGCCCCACCTGGCGCGGGCGTACGAGCTGGCCGACTCCCTCGGGCTGTTCCCCGACCCGGCCCTGGCCGAGGCCCGGATGCGGCAGCTCCTGGCGGTGTACGGGGTGACGGCATGACCCTGTTCGCCGACAGCGGCACCGCCCGCTTCTCCATCAACCAGGAGACCGTCAAGCAGCTCCCCCTGCCGGACCTGGCCAGGGCGTGCGCCGAACTGGGCGTCGGCGGCGTCGGCCTGTGGCGCGCGCCCGTCCAGGAGTACGGGGTGGAGGCCACGGCCCGCCTGATGGCGGACGAGGGACTGACGGTCACCAGCCTGTGCCGGGGCGGCTTCCTCACCGCCGCCGACCCGGAGGAGCGCGGCAGGGCGCTCGACGACAACCGGGCGGCCGTCGACGAGGCCGCCGGGATCGGCACCGACACCCTGGTGATGGTCTCCGGCGGTCTGCCGCCCGGCGACCGGGACCTCCACGGCGCCCGGGAGCGGGTCGCCGACGCGCTGGCCGAACTGGCCCCCTACGCGGCCGAACGCGGGGTGCGGCTGGCCATCGAGCCGCTGCACCCGATGTTCGCCTCGGACCGCTGTGTGGTCTCCACCCTCGGCCAGGCCCTCGACCTGGCCGAACGGTTCCCGGCCGAGCAGGTCGGCGTGGTCGTGGACACCTACCACCTCTGGTGGGACGACCGGGCGCCCGCCGGGATCGCCCGGGCGGGCGAGGGCGGACGCATCGCCGCCTTCCAGGTCGCGGACTGGTGCACCCCGCTCCCGGCCGGCGTCCTGCTGGGCCGGGGCCAGCTCGGCGACGGCTCGGTCGACTTCCGCGCCTGGCGGAAGCTGGTCGACGAGGCCGGGTACACGGGCTGGACGGAGGTGGAGATCTTCAACGAGGCGCTGTGGGCCCGCGACGGACGCGAGGCCCTCGCGGAGACGGCGGAGCGCTTCCGCGCCCACGTGCTGTAGCCCGCGTGCCGTGACCGGAGCGCGCGCCGGCACAGGCCGCGTGCGCCCGGACACCCCTGAACCGCCGACGTGGTGGACCCTGTCGCGCCCGGTCCGCGTCGGCCCGCCGCCGTCGCCTCCCGCACGCGGGAGGCGACGGCGGCGTCACTTCCCGCCCCGGTCCTGCTCGGAGCCCTCCGCGTCCCCGCGGCCACCCTCGGCCTGGGAAGGCGTCGGGCCCCGGCCGCCGGACTTCCCGGTCCGCCCGGACTTCTCCGGCTTCCCGGCCTTCTCGGCGGAGTGCCGCTCGCTCAGCCCACGGGTCTGGTCGACACCCTCGTCGTCGTCCCGCTCGCCCTCGGCCTGGGATGGCGTCCACCCGCTCATGCGCCGCCTCCTTCTCTGCTCTGGTCCGCCGGCGGCAGCCGGACGGTCGGTCAGTGGGTCGCAGCGCTTGCCGGGTACCCAGCCGGCCGCCGAATCCACCCGGCCGCACGGGCCGGCGCGGGCCGCCGGGAAATCCTCGGAAAAAATCATGTTCGGCCGTGCAACCGTTCCGGGGGCTCGCGGGTCATAGCTGGTGTCGGTCGCACCGGGGGGGTGACGGGGGAGACCGACGGGGGGCACGAGGGGTCCGGCCGCGGCCGGACCCCTCGTAAACGTTCGGCCCCGGGCGCGGGCCCTCCCTCCGGGGGCCCCGGCGCCGGGGCGACACCGGATCGTGACCCGCGGGCGGGCGTCCCGTCGCCCACCGGGCCGCCCGATTGTCGGCGCCCGGCGTTACGGTCTGTGACATGTCCTTCCAACCCGCCGTGCTCGAGGGAGTCCTCGAGCGCATCACCTACGCCAACGAGGAGAACGGCTACACGGTGGCCCGGGTCGACACCGGGCGCGGCGGCGGCGAGCTGCTCACCGTCGTCGGCTCGCTGCTCGGCGCGCAGGTGGGGGAGTCGCTGCGGATGGAGGGCCGCTGGGGCTCCCACCCGCAGTACGGCCGCCAGTTCCACGTCGAGAACTACACGACGGTGCTGCCCGCCACCGTCCAGGGCATCCGGCGCTACCTGGGTTCCGGCCTGATCAAGGGCATCGGCCCGAAGATCGCCGAGCGGATCGTGGACCACTTCGGCCTGGAGACGCTGGAGGTCATCGAGAACGCGCCGGAGCGGCTGATCGAGGTGCCCGGCCTCGGCCCGAAGCGGACGAAGCTGATCGGCGCCGCCTGGGAGGAGCAGAAGGCCATCAAGGAGGTGATGGTCTTCCTCCAGGGCGTGGGCGTCTCCACCTCGATCGCGGTGCGCATCTACAAGAAGTACGGCGACGCCTCGATCTCGGTGGTGCGGAACCAGCCCTACCGGCTGGCCGCCGACGTGTGGGGCATCGGCTTCCTCACCGCCGACCGCATCGCCCAGGCCGTGGGCATCCCGCACGACAGCCCCGACAGGGTCAAGGCCGGGCTGCAGTACGCGCTGTCGCAGTCCGCCGACCAGGGGCACTGCTACCTGCCGGAGGAGCGGCTGATCTCCGACACCGTCAAGCTGCTCCAGGTGGACACGGGCCTGGTCATCGAGTGCCTGGACGAGCTGGCGGGCGAGGAGGAGGGGGTGGTGCGCGAGCGCGTCCCCGACGCGGAGCACCCCGAGGGGACGGTCACGGCGGTCTACCTGGTGCCCTTCCACCGGGCCGAGCTCTCCCTGGCGGGCCAGCTGCTGCGGCTGCTGCGCACCGGGGAGGACCGCCTCCCCGCCTTCCGGGACGTGGACTGGGAGGCGGCCCTGTCCTGGCTGGCGAAGCGCACCGGCGCCGAACTGGCCCCCGAGCAGGAGGCCGCGGTGCGGCTGGCGCTGACCGAGAAGGTCGCGGTGCTCACCGGCGGCCCCGGCTGCGGCAAGTCCTTCACCGTGCGGTCGGTGGTGGAGCTGGCGCGGGCCAAGAGGGCGAAGGTGGTGCTGGCCGCGCCCACCGGCCGGGCGGCCAAGCGGCTGTCGGAGCTGACCGGCGCCGAGGCGTCCACCGTCCACCGGCTGCTGGAGCTCAAACCCGGCGGGGACGCCGCGTACGACCGGGACAGGCCGCTGGACGCCGACCTGGTGGTGGTGGACGAGGCGTCGATGCTCGACCTGCTGCTCGCCAACAAGCTGATCAAGGCCGTGCCGCCCGGCGCCCACCTGCTGCTGGTGGGGGACGTGGACCAGTTGCCGTCGGTGGGCGCCGGCGAGGTGCTGCGGGACCTGCTCGCCGAGGGCGGCCCGGTCCCGGCGGTGCGGCTGACGAGGATCTTCCGGCAGGCCCAGCAGTCCGGTGTGGTGACCAACGCCCACCGCATCAACTCGGGGGTCCCGCCGATCACCCAGGGCCTGTCGGACTTCTTCCTCTTCGTGGAGGAGGACACCGAGGAGGCCGGGCGGCTGACCGTGGACGTGGCGACGCGGCGCATCCCCGCCAGGTTCGGCCTCGACCCGCGCCGCGACGTGCAGGTGCTCACTCCGATGCACCGCGGCCCGGCCGGCGCGGGCACCCTGAACGGCCTGCTCCAGCAGGCCATCACCCCCGCCCGGCCCGACCTTCCGGAAAAGCGCTTCGGCGGACGGGTTTTCCGGGTGGGCGACAAGGTGACTCAGGTTCGCAACAACTACGAGAAGGGAGCCAACGGGGTCTTCAACGGCACGGTGGGCGTGGTCACGTCCCTGAGCCCGGAGGAGCAGCGGCTGACCGTGCGGACCGACGAGGACGAGGAGATCGCGTATGACTTCGACGAACTGGACGAACTCGCGCACGCCTACGCGGTGACCATCCACCGCTCACAGGGCAGCGAGTACCCGGCGGTGGTCGTTCCGGTCACCACCGGGGCCTGGATGATGCTGCAGCGCAACCTGCTCTACACGGCCGTGACGAGGGCGAAGCGCCTCGTGGTGCTGGTGGGCTCCCGGAGGGCCATCGGTCAGGCCGTTCGGACGGTCTCGGCGGGGCGGCGCTGCACCGCTCTGGACCATCGATTGCGCGGCACGCCACACCCCGCGTAGCTTTCCGGAGGCACTCCGTGCCACCCGAGAGCCCGCTGATCGACCCCGAGTGCACCGCACGGCACCGGATGGGAGAGAGTGGGAAGAGGACAGGGCACTCGAAGAAGAGGCACTACGTCGGTGAGGGATGACGTGAGCGACAACTCTGTAGTACTGCGGTACGGGGATGGCGAGTACAGCCTTCCGCTGGTGGAGAGCACTGTCGGCGACAGTGGCTTCGACATCTCCAAGCTGCGCGCCCAGACCGGTCTGGTGACCCTGGACTCCGGTTACGGCAACACCGCCGCGTACAAATCGGCGATCACCTTCCTCGACGGTGAGAAAGGCATCCTCCGCTACCGGGGCTACCCGATCGAGCAGCTCGCCGAGCACGGCACGTTCCTCGAGACGGCGTACCTGCTGATCAACGGCGAGCTGCCCACCGTCGACCAGCTGAACGAGTTCAGGACCGAGATCACCCAGCACACCCTGCTGCACGAGGACGTCAAGCGGTTCTACGACGGCTTCCCCCGTGACGCGCACCCCATGGCGATGCTGTCCTCCGTGGTCAGCGCGCTGTCCACCTTCTACCAGGACAGCCACAACCCGTTCGACGAGAAGCAGCGCCACCTCTCCACCATCCGCCTGCTGGCCAAGCTGCCCACGATCGCGGCCTACGCGTACAAGAAGTCGGTGGGCCACCCGGTGGTCTACCCGCGCAACGACCTGGGCTACGTCGAGAACTTCCTGCGCATGACCTTCGCGGTCCCGGCGGAGGAGTACGAGCTGAACCCGGTCGTGGTGAACGCCCTGGACAAGCTCCTCATCCTCCACGCGGACCACGAGCAGAACTGCTCGACCTCCACCGTCCGCCTGGTCGGCTCCTCCCAGGCGAACATGTTCGCCTCCATCTCCGCGGGCATCAGCGCCCTGTGGGGCCCGCTCCACGGCGGCGCCAACCAGGCGGTGCTGGAGATGCTGGAGCGCATCCGGGCCGAGGGCAGCGACGTCGACTCCTTCATCCGCCGGGTGAAGAACAAGGAGGACGGCGTCCGGCTGATGGGCTTCGGTCACCGCGTCTACAAGAGCTTCGACCCGCGGGCGAAGATCATCAAGGCGGCGGCGCACGACGTCCTCTCGGCGCTCGGCAAGTCCGACGAGCTGCTGGACATCGCGCTGAAGCTGGAGGAGCACGCGCTGGCCGACGACTACTTCGTCGAGCGCAACCTCTACCCGAACGTCGACTTCTACACCGGCCTGATCTACCGGGCCATGGGCTTCCCGACCACCATGTTCACCGTGCTGTTCGCGCTGGGCCGCCTGCCGGGCTGGATCGCCCAGTGGCACGAGATGATCAAGGAGCCGGGCTCCCGCATCGGCCGTCCGCGCCAGGTCTACACCGGTGTCGTCGAGCGCGACTACGTCCCGGTGGAGCAGCGCGGCTGACCCGTCCGGCGCCCCGCCCCCGCAGGGCCGGCCAGGACCCCGGGGCCCCGCTCCGCACGCCCGTGCGGAGCGGGGCCCCGGCGCATGCCCGCGACCGCCGGGAACGGGAAACCGGAAACGGGAAACCGGGAACGAGAACCGTGGAGAACGCGTTGAGGAAGAGTGACGCAGTTCACACGAGTGCGGGGGTAACCATCCGGGCCCCCCGCGTGTCTAAGGGGGTGGCGGTCGGTACTCCGGCGGAGCCGCCGCCGCCCGCCGTTTTCGTCTGTGGGGGACGAGGACGGTGGTCCGCGGACGATGTGCCTCGGGGGAGCTTGAGCGGCCCTCCCGCCCGTACATCGCCCGGAAGACACCCGGCCAGGATCCCGTGGGGGGAGTCCGTGACCGGGAGAAGGGGAGCGCCCCGTCGACGGGCCCGTGGGGGGACCTGTCGTGCGGGGCGCTCTCGCCTTTCCGGCCGCCTCCCCGCCCTCCGTCCGGAGCGGCCGCCGTTCCCGCGGGCCGTCAGCGGAAGGCGCGCAGGCGGAGGCTGTTGGTGACGACGAAGACGGAGGAGAAGGCCATGGCCGCTCCGGCGATCATCGGGTTGAGCAGGCCGGCGGCG